>CAMLMF010000052.1 GCA_946480995.1 uncultured Bdellovibrio sp.
AGTGAAACGAGCTGCAACTTCCGCCACGCGGCCCGAACCTTTTGTGATGACCATAAAGTTAATGACCATCAAGATGATGAACATCACGAAACCGATAACATAGTTGCCACCGACAACGAAATTTGCAAACGAGGCGATCACTTCGCCGGCCGCTTTTTCACCTTCATGCCCGTGCGTCAAAATTAAACGGGTCGTCGCCACGTTCAAAGACAGTCGGAATAACGTCGTCATCAAAAGCAAAGACGGGAACGACGTAAAATCCAAAGCGCGGTCTGTATAAATACTGACCAAAAGAATCAAAATACTGATCGCTAATGAAACCGTCAGCGAAATATCCAGCATGAAAGGTGGAAGCGGAATGATCATAACGGCTAAAACCGCAAGCAAACCGAATGCGATAAGCAAATCGGTATTGCGGGTGATTTTATCAAAGCGCTTTAAGAACTGAAATACATCATCCATTATTTTTTCTTCCTACGTAGGCGATAAACGTACGAAAGCACTTCTGCGACAGCGACGAAGAGCTCTCTGGGGATTACTTGACCAATTTTTAAAGTTTTAAAAATAGTACGCGCTAGCGGCTTGTTTTCCACGATCGGGATATTGTGTGCACGCGCGATCTCTTTGATCTTTTCTGCGACATGGTCCGCACCCATGGCAATCAATTGAGGCGCTGGCAAATTATCAGAATATTTTAAAACAACAGCGATGTGTGTTGGGTTGGTGATGATCACGTCAGCTTTAGGCACTTCAGCCATCATCCGCTTGCTGGCCATTTCACGCTGAATACGGCGAATACGCGATTTGATCATCGGATCACCCTCGCGTTGTTTGTGCTCTTCTTTGACCTCTTGCTTGGTCATCATCATTTTCTTTTCAAGATCCCAGCGCTGATAAAAGTAATCGGCCAAGGCGATCACCAAGAGCACCGCACCCACACCGCCCATGAGCTTGACCACCACCGTGCCCAAGTACATCAAGATTTGTTCGATAGAAAAAGTCAGCATATAAGGAACTTGCTGAACTTCGCCGCGCAGAAGGAAATAAAGGACGATACCCACCGCGGCCATCTTTAGAATGGACTTCAAGGCTTCGACAACGGCACGCAAACTAAACACACGTTTAAAGCCTTCGACCGGACTGACTTTTTCAAAGTTTGGTGACAGAGCATCTTCGATTTGTAAAAAACCAACCTGGGCAATCGAGGTCGCTGCTCCGATAACGCCAGCCATAGCAACAACGGGTGCCATCAATATCAACGCTTTTTCAGCACAGAAACGCAGGGCATCCGTGAAGTTTCCTTCACGAACCAAAACAACCATGTGCGTGCCAAATGTGTATTGAAAAACTTCGAACATATTTTTGAAAAAGAAACGGCCCAAAACATACACGCACCCAGCCGCCGCAAGTAATGTTACTGCGGACGCTAGTTCTTTCGTATGTGCAACGTTTCCTTTTTTGCGAAACTCTTCCCGTCTCGCGTCCGTTGCTTCTTCGGTCTTCTCGCCGTTATCTTCAGCCATCCAGTTCCTTCCTAGAACTTAAAAGCATGACTCTGAGCCATTGTCAGAGTGGGGACCCTATCTACAATTGTTTCATTACCGTCATGAGTTTACTAGCCGTGATTTCGACTAGACCATTCATTTCTATCACGAGTAACGGTAAACAAATAAACACTACGGCCATACCCAACATGATGGTCACTGGCATACTCGTAACCAAGACGTTGATCTGGGGCACAGCTCTTCCTAAAATTCCCATCGCGAGATTTACTAATAAAATTGTAACTAGAACAGGTGCGCACATCTTAATCGCCATGATAAAAACTTCTGTACCGTAAGTCGCCATTTCGGCAAAGGGACCGACTTTTAAGGACAGAACACTGACCGGAACTAGCTCGTAACTTTGCGCAATCGCTGACAGCAGCATGTGATGTCCGTTGATTGTCAAAAACACTAACGTTCCTAAAGTAGAATAGAATTGGTCAATTGTATTCCCGTGACTGCCCATCATGGGGTTGTACATTTGTGATGCACTTAAACCCACGGACATAGAAACTAAATCCCCTGTCATTGTGACAATAAAAAAGAACAGACGGGTTAAAAATCCCAGAGACAATCCGACAATCAATTCGCGCACCGCTAAGCCAATGATTTCGTTAGAAATTAAGTCGTAATTGACGTTGCCAACTTTCACGATAGGGAACAAAAGTAAACTGATCACCACCGACAGCAAAACTTTCACGGGTGTCGATAAAGTAGGTGATCCGAAAATAGCTGAAGAGACAATAAAGGCAATCATGCGCAAAAGAATCAGCGCAAAAAGCAGAATTTGAGCCTCGGTCATCGCACTCCAGTTAATCAATTTTACTCCCTAACCATCACTGCGATATTTTCAAATAAGTTCACCGTATAAGAACTCATCACATCCATCATCCACGGCCCGGCCAGGACAAAGACCAAGGCCACCACGATCATTTTCGGAATGAACGTTAACGTTGCCTCATTGATTTGCGTTAATGCTTGGAACACACTCACGGCCAAACCGACAACCAGTGTACTGATCAGCAAAGGAGCTGCCAGCATCGCCGTTGTTCGTAAAGCGTCCTGACCTAACTGAATAACAAGTTGCTCAGTCATCTTTCACCTCACCCGAAACTTTTGACCATAGAGCCGATTAACAAGCCCCAACCATCGACTAAAACGAAAATCATAATCTTGAACGGCAAGGATATAACCACAGGTGGAAGCATCATCATCCCCATGGCCATCAACACGCTGGCTGCGACGATGTCGATCACCAGGAACGGCAAGAAGATAATAAAGCCAATCATGAATGCTGTCTTAAGTTCAGAAACAACGAAAGCCGGAACTAAAACCATTGTCGACACGTCGGCGCGGGTCTTAGGCTTTTCAACTTTTGAAAGCTTAATAAATAAAGCCAAGTCCGCATCGCGCGTTTGGCTGAACATAAATTTACGCAAAGGAGCTAGAGTATTTTCTAGCGCTGCCTCTTGCGAAATAGTCCCATTGATATAGGGCTGAATACCTTTAGTGTTCATTTCATTAAAGGCTGGTTGCATAACGAAGAAGGTTAAAAACAATGCCAAACCCACTAACAATTGATTCGGCGGCATCTGTTGCACACCCATCGCTTGTCTTAAGAAAGACAATACGATGATGATACGAGTAAAACCCGTCATCATAATTAAAATCGCTGGTGCCAAAGTCAGCACCGTCATCATCAAAATTAGCTTAACGGCATTTACCACTTCATTGGGATTGTCCGTGGTTTTAAAACCCAGATTAACAGTCGGCAAAGTCACTTGCGCATAGGCATTGCCACCAAACAGAAGAACGAGTGGCAAAAGCAATAGACTCCAAAGAAACCAGTTCGGCTTTCTCACTGAAGTGACCTCATACCTTTTAGACGTTTAGAAACGATGTCTTTGATTCCACTGATCGCAAATTCCTCGTCCGCATCTAATTCCTTAGCGCGTTTTGCCGGAGCCCGCTCAGCGGCCGCCGGGGTTTCATCGATATCACCCAAAACACGACCAAAACTTTGCGGAGCTTCTTCTGGCACTTCGTCGTCCAACAAAGACAAAGATTTGATCATCGAAATATTGTGATCCGTGATACCCACAAGAATGGATTCACCAGCGACGCGCACGATGGCTAAGCTTTTCTTAGGGCCGAAGTAATGCTGCTGTAATACTTTGATTTGCGTTTGATGTTTAGACGCCTTTGGGATTTTGTATTTGCGTAAGAAAAAATACGCCCCCGCACCCACCAGGCCTAATATAGACAAAGTGAAAATAATGCGGAAAACACTGCTGTCTTCCTGCGCTACTTTTTTACCGCCATCCAAATTCAAAGGAATTTCAGACTCTTTTAAGTTCTCAGCTTTCACTTTTTCTGGGGCTGCAACCACGGCTGAAGCCTCGTCAACTTTTTCGCTGACTGTAGCGGCTGCCGTTGGCGCCTCTAAAGCAGAAATTGGAGCTGCTTCATTTGCAACTTTATCTGCCGCTTGCGCAGTCACAGAGAACATAAATAGGATCGCAAGAAGTAAACGCATCTTTAACCTCTATCTCAACTGCTCAACACGCTCAGCTGGAGAAATAATATCCGTCAAACGCACACCGAACTTTTCATTGACGACGACGGCTTCACCGCGAGCAATCAACTTATCGTTCACGTAAACTTCCATGGGCTCTCCGGCAAGCTTACTCAACTCGATGACACTGCCTTGAGTTAAGTTCAAAAGTTCGCTTACTGGCATTTTTGTACGACCTAGTTCCACTGAAACTTTGAGTGGAATATCTAAGATCAAATTCAAATTGCGGTCGTTTTGCGCCGACAATTGCGGAGCCGCTTTTTTCGCACCACCAGAACCACCATCGGCCATTCCTGCTGCTTCCGCGACGAGCTGATCTGCTAAGTTGTCTAAATTATCGTCACCCATTCATCCCCCTACTTTTGCACCGGACGTGTTACTTGAACCGCAACAGTTCCATGATGTATTCCGTAATAACCTTTAAATTTTCTAACGCCTTCTACACTGACATCAAACTCACCGGATGCATCCTGATCTAAAGGAATCACATCGCCGACTTTCAAATTCATCATATCGCGCAGTTTGATTTCTGTTTCACCAAGGTTGACCTTGATTTCCATATCCGTTTCCAACAACTGTTCTTGAATAATTGAAGTCCAAAGCTTTTTATCCGTTTGGTCCGATTCAACTTGGAAACCAGTCGAAAGTTTTTGCTTGATCGGTTCAATTGTCGCATAGGGAATCACGATTGAAATTGTGCCTGTCGCGTTTTCAAGCTCGACGTCGAAAGTCGATGCGATGACCACGTCTGTCGGTGGCACGATACCAACGAACTGCGGATTGACTTCAGTACGTACGAAAGAACAACCGATTTTTTCAATCGACGCCCAGGCCATTTCTAGATCGTTGATCGCAAGACCTACGACTTTTTGGACGATGGAAAGTTCAATCGGAGTAAAGTCCTTACCATCAATTTTTGTGTACGGACGATCTGCACCACCAAAGAAGCTATCAACCAAGGCATAGGCCAACTTACTTTCAATAACGAACAACGCCGAACCACGAAGGTTACCAAAGCGCAGAACGCTCATGCATGTTGGCATTGGCAATGTATTGATGAATTCCCCGAATTTTAAGAATTCAGTGGACGTTAAAGTTATAGAAGCTATTTTACGAAGCGCTGAAGACAACGAAACACGGAAAGCACGCATGAATTTTTCATAGATGACTTCCAATTGCGGAAGACGACCACGAATGATTCTGTCTTGGCTGGTCAGATCGTAAGAAACAATTTTACGCTCTTCGACTTTGCCGTTGTTCTGAGCTTCCTGCTTGGGCGCATCCGCCGTCGCGACGTCCCCATCCGAGACCGCGGCTAACAGAGCATCCACTTCACTTTGCGAAAGTACCTGATTCATCGTCCCGCCTTAGTTATAGATAAACTCAGTGAAGAACACGTTTGAAATCTTGCCTTGTACTAGGAAAGAATTAATTGTGTCCTTGATCTCGTTACGTAACCCGTCTTTTCCTTCGCGCGAAGAAACGTCTTCGTAAGTTTTTGAAGATAGAATAATAATGATGATGTCGCGGACTTGCGCTTTACGCTTTTCAATTTCGTCCAGCACGTGTTCGCCCTTGACCTCAAGCTCCATGTTCACTTTCGCAACTTTGTGGCCTTTAGAGCCTGCAAGATTGACGATGAAGGTCTCAAGAGGAATGACTTTACCCACTACTTCTTTTTCTTCAGTAGCTTCATGGTGTTGTGCTTCGGCTTCACCTTTAATGACTTGTTCAATTTTCGGCTCCGCAGCCTCTTTCTTACGTCCCTGGTAAAGCATGAAACCCACACCTGCTACCACCAACATATTAACTACTGCGAGCACAATAAGTAATATAGGCTTTTGTCCTGATCCTGAGCTCGGTGCTGACGGTTCCGCTGCTGCTGCTTTTTCTTCAGACACTTCATCCTCCATGATGAAAAACCACAAAGTGGTCCTAACAAGAATATAAGCAACAGCAATGCCAACAGGACCTCAGTCCTGACGGAAAAAATGCATTCCAACATATTTGATCTCAGGCAAATTTTGCCCTGCGGGCAAATGTTTCCAGGGCCAAGGTTCTATGACGGGAGTCAACTTTTTGGCGTGTGGAATTGACACACGCCGAGGGGAAATCTACTTAGTGCTAAAATCAAATGCCCAGGCCGCATGGCTAATATGCGGACCTTTACGGTCCCCATTCATATCACAAATAACTTCCGTGAACTGGCCCTGTTGAATATCGCGAGCTAATTTCTGAGCATTGATCTTTTTCTCTTCCAGCAAGGTATGCGGAATAATACATTGATCCGCTGTCGAAATCAGAATGATATTACCGTTGTAGCGAACATTTAAAATAGACGTAGCAACAAACACCTCACCACCAGGCACACTATTTTGCCCCGGTTTATTAAAGCGGATTCGCAAGTTGGTCATCTTTTCTGGAGCAAGATCAAAGTAGTCATCATTAGGATCTTTTTGCGTTGATGCCGGCATCGGTTCTTCGACATAAGTTAAGTCCGGTACCTTGCCTTGGCTCTTATATCCACAACGCACTTTTAATACGTTGTGTTCCGATTCCGCTTCGTACTGAAAATTTTCAATAAATCCAGGACTGAGCATCGAAACATAGATTGGATACGGGACTTTGCCTCCGTTAGTGGGAATAAGATTTTTCGTCTTTTTTACTTTGAATTCTTTGCTCATAAAGGCAAAACCAACACCGCGCTGCCCTTTTACACGGCGGAACATGTAAGGATTGTCGCCCTGATTTGTGTCGCCGATTGTCCCAATGCCGGCATTGCTATCACCGTAAAATTGACGGACTTGCGCAGTTTCATATTCATGAATTAGTCTTCCGTCTTTATGTGCGACTTTTATCTTACAATAAACGTCGGTCATCTCGATACTCTGAGCAGGGGAAGCTTTCGGATTGATCCCTGCAAGAATTTCTTTTTGTTCCAAAGCGACCATCAAATTCATCATATCAAAAGTGGGCATATATGCTCCAGGATTGCGCGGATTCACAAATAAACGAACGATGGTATTGACGTTGACAATCTCTGAAAAAATGCGACCCGCGCTCTGAGATGTGTGCGGCAAAATCTTAGAGGCATCTCCTTCGCGACAGATTTTTAATCCCTGATCCGCCCAAGGGAATGTCGTTTGCATAGCATCAATGACTTTCGCTGGCAGAACAACCGTTTGAGTCTCGGAACGGTTGCGATAGATCGACAACACACCTGCCATCATACTGTCGACACTGTCGCACAGAGTTTTCGTGTCTTTGTCCTCGAGAGCAACAATCAATCGCGTATAATATCTGAGGAGCTTATTCGAAGTTTCTAAAATTTCCGCAGTCTGATCTGCAGGAGGCCAAACCATTCCTTTGTTTTTCAGAACAAAGTTTTGCACCGCCTGAGCTTTTTCTTCATCATAATCGAATAAGTGCGACAACTCGTGAAAAGCTAAAGCCAACACATCCACCTGCAAAGAGTTAGGACTCATTTTGCGTAAATGATTTTTTGAAAGACAGACTTCTGCCTGACCATCACTGTTCCATTTAGCACTTCCCGCTTTATTATGCTCGGTGGAGCTTTCGCAAGCTTCGTTTTGCAAATTCCAGCGTACTGATTTTTCGTCAAGAGCTTGTGCCAACAATTGACCTTTGCGATTCCTTTTGATGAACAGGTCTCGCATAAGCTGGTAAGTATTTTGGCCAAAGATTTTTTCAAACTCTGTCTTATCTGGCGAGTTCAGTTCGTAAGCCATACGAAAAGCGACTTGATAGGCTTTCTCTTCGATCTGCTCTAAGGCCGCTTCGACATCCTGGGCGGAACTTGTTAACAAGTCGCCACCGGAAGAATCCACGCCACCACCTTGGTTGGTGTTATTTGCCCCAGCTGCTGTCGAAGTTCCCATACTGGGCTTAACAGGAGATGTCTCGCTATGAGACGGAGATGTCGGAGCGACAGAGGGTGCCTCGTTACGGCAACCAACTGTCAAAAGAGTAGCAATGAAAACACATATAAGCTGTTTCATGATTCAAATTCCTCTATATTTCGTTAATATTCATCTTTGGTGCCACTAGAACGTGGTACCGACACTCAATTCAAAACTGTTCAATGTGACATCGACGCCTCTATACCCGTGTGTAGTAGTCACATATTGAAATTCGCAAAATGCACTCGAGCTAACCACAAACCCCAAACCCAATTGCAGGCCTTTACCCATCTCCATCTTCTCCAGCTCACCGCCGACAAAGCTGGCCAAGCTAAGACCTCCAAAGAAGTATAAACTGTCTGTTGGCGCAAATGCGGCATTCAACTCAGGGCGAAGAAAAGTATAGTCGTCCCATCCCACTCCACTGACTTTTGTTACAAGATTTAGTCGACCTAAAAAGCCCAAGCTGTTTTCCTCTAATTTTGCGTAGCCGATCTTCACACCCAGATTTTGCGAGGGGTTGTCCGAGTGCGCGGTTTGCAATCCAGTGGAAATTGTCGCCGACACAGAACCTAAATGACCTGCGACGGTCATGCCTTGCAAAACAGCCGAAGGCTTGCGCGCCTGCGTCCCTTGGGCATTGCTGGCGAAGGCCAGAAAACTCAAAGTTGCTAATAGAAATACTTGCGTAAACTTCATAAAATTCTCCTTTAGTAAGTTTCAAACGCACACTAACTCTTTGCGTCAAAGGACGCATTATAAACTTAGCTAACTATTTAAGTTTAAATTAGCCTTTAGCTAATTTAATGATGTAACATCATGAAAATATGAATATTTTTGAGTATAAGAATTATAAAGTATTTGTTGTCAAATGGGTGGAATCGCAACCGCAAAAGGGCCGTGGTCAATACAAGAAGATGGCCGAGCACCTGCACCTCAGCGCCGTTACAATCAGTCAGATTTTTAATGGCAATAAAGAGCTCAGCTTAGAGCAAGCGCTTAAGCTCAGTGAGTTCATGTCACTGGGTGGATTAAAAAAAGAATACTTTCTAAACTTGGTGCAATACAACCGCGCCGGCAGCAAAGATCTAGAAATATATTTCAAAGAAAAATTAGAGAGTCTGCTTAAAAGCTCGAGCGAACTTTCGCAAAGACTTACGCAAGATAAAAAATTAGACGAAACCGACAAAGCACGTTTTTACTCGCACTGGATATACAGCGGAGTCAGGTTAGGCTCCTCTTTAGAAGGACTGCATTCGGCGAAAAAATTAGCCGAGCGCTTGCAAATGCCAGAAGCAAAAATCAATGAAGTCATCGAATTTTTGTTAAAATCTGGATTGTGTATTGAAGAAAAGGGACAACTTAAAATGGGCCCTCAGAGAATTCATTTAGAAGCGGGATCACCCTACATAAAAACTCGGCAAATGAGTTGGCGCTTGAAAGGCTTTGAGCGCATGGACCAAGTCAGCCCCCAAGAACTTTTTTATACAGCTCCGATGTCTATCTCAAGCAAACTCTTTCCGGAAATCAAAGAGCAGCTTTTACACCTTATTGAAAATGTGAACGAAAAGGTGACGCAAGAAAAACCAGATTCCTTAGCCTGCTTGAATATCGACCTTTTTAAGTTTTAAAGCGGCGGGATCCGTTCGTTGTCAAAAGGATCTACACCTGGGTCGGCTTAAAATCCGCTCTAAGGCCAATAAAAAACGCCTGGGAACCATCTGCCCCGGCCCTGCTTTTGCTTTATCAGGAGCCAACTGCAGGTGTGTGTTATGAACATCTTTTCGTTATCTGTTAAATCATTTTTTCTTATGGCAATGACTGCGCATTTTGCGTGGGCGAATTGCGCTGATTGTGTGACTTTTGAGTTCGGCAAGAAGGCCCAAGTCGCAAAAGTGTTGCCTTTGCTTACAGGCGATATGAAGAGCAAAACGGACTATATCCAAAAACTGGGTGTAGATCTTTATCGCGTGCCAACGAAAGATGAAACTCCGACCTTAGGGTTTTTAGAAACACCCACAAAGATCTTAATGGATTTTTTTGGCGCTTATTTTGCCGACAATGTGGTTGGTCTGTACTTGACCGATCGTTCTTACGCCAATCGAGTCACAAAGCCTACTATCATGTTTATCGAGAGTGCTGAT
>CAMLMF010000053.1 GCA_946480995.1 uncultured Bdellovibrio sp.
GATGAAGCATAGAAAGTTAAAAAATCATCACGAAAGCGCGAGCCTTGAATTGAAGCAAACCGATTCAGAAATAACAACGACCCCAGGCTTAAAAGCAGGGTGATGACTAAACTAAACAGACTGATTTTTATAAGGGCTTTGCGATTCATAGTTCTATTGAACTACAAGAATGTTGAATCTTTGTGGAAGTCTTGTTTTGAGACGTTAAAACCAAAAAGAAAGCCCAGAATATATATTCTGGGCTTTGCTGGAATGCATAGCTTTATGAACTAAAAAGTTTTATTCACGATAAACTGAACTTTTTGTCCACCCAAGTACTGGGCACTTGTGCGGTTCACGACAAGATCCATGTACAGAGTTTGCTCCGCCGCGGGATTTAGACCAAGTGCTTTTAAAGCAATACCTAACTCTTGACCGTTGCGAGTGATGTCTTCGCGTTTGAATGATTTTTCACCCAACCAGTCAATATTGCCGCCTGAAGATTTTTTCCATACAACCAGTTTATAAGTTGTTTGGACTTCTTCAAGAGCTGGCGTTGCATCCGTGAAAACAACCACACGCTCAGCGCCCACGCCCTCAATGTTTACCAGGCGCACTTGCGCCTTATCGCGCAGAAGTTGGATCTCGTCTTGATCAAGCTCTTTTTTCTCGTAGGAAGTATTTAAAGTAAACGCCAAGCTGCCGCCGGCAATGTTTGCACCGACACGCTCGACTTTAAGACTGACTGTGTATTTACCTTCACGCACAGCCCCTGGCACCGCAACATCGATCACTCGAGCTGTCGTGTTTTCAAGCTGCTGTTGCAGGATCAATTCTTGGCTTTGTTGATCACGCACTTCTAAAGTGAAGACCGTGTTCATGCGCGCAGAAGAAATTGTTTCTTTAAAAGATACCCGAGCCTGGCCCTGTATAAAACTTAGTTTCAGACCTTGGATTGATGAAGCTCCGGCATTTGCAGCCGTCCATTTAGGGATAACTTTAAGAACAAAAACTTTTTCACGTCCGTCTTGACGGGTTTGTGCGATCTCGTAATTAAAGATGTCAGAACGAACCAAGATGCGAACATCAGGATTTTGTTCTGTGCCACTAAGCTTGATTTGCACTTGTTCAGTCTCTGCACCCGCTAAAAGGGCTTCTTGTGGGAAGATCACAGCGACAGGTTGTGTAAACTGGTGATCAAACACGTCGCGATATTTAGTCACGCAGCAACGGGTTTCTTCACGGTATTTCGTCACTGTGCGCGTGCGCGCTTCTTGGCGGTATTTTGTGACCGTGCGCGTGCGTTGTTCTTGTCGGTAACGAGTTTCTTCGCGGTAACGAGTGACAGGGCGAGTTTTACGAACGGATTCGTAACCGCATTGTCGATCAGTGTAAGGAACTTGGTTGCAGCGATTCACATCGCGGCATTGTGGGGGGCCATCATTGCGACACACTTCGCGTGTTTTACAAATGCGTTCGCCGTGGGCGTTAGTTCCACATTCTGTGACATTCTCACAGCGACGGCTGCCGCCACCATCACAAACAGTTTCGCGACGGCACTCTTCACGATAGCGCGTCACATTTTTGCACACGTATTCGCTGTCCGTGTACTCTTCGTAATCGGTGTAAGCGACGCGCTCTGTGTAGGGCACGTTTTCCATGTAGGTTTCAGTTGTTTGGTAAGGCACGTCGACGTAGTAAGTTTCTTCCGTTTGATATGGAACTTGCTCGGTATAATTCGCTTGGTAAGGTTCTTGGCGATAGACATTCAAACTCATTTCCGTACGAACGGTGTCGCCAGAGTTTGCAGTTCTTGTTAAAGAGTCTTGAGTTTTCTCTTGCGGAGCGGCAAATGAGCTGGCCGTCACAAGAAGAGTCATAATGACTCCGAAAAGTGGTTTCATGTTCATGATATATCCCTCCGTTTTTGGACAGAGAGATACTTTGCAAGGCATGGGCCAGAAAAAATCAGTGCACAAACGTCACTGATTTTTGTTTTGTCTATAAAAGTTCGATGATTTTTTCTGCGATACGAATGCCATCACAAGCAGCCGAAGTGATTCCTCCGGCGTACCCAGCTCCTTCGCCCGCCGGGTAAAGTCCGCGGTGCGAAATACTTTGTAAGGTGTCATTGTCACGAGTCACGCGCACGGGACAACTCGTGCGAGACTCTACTCCGTACACTTGTGCTTCTTCTGTGATGAAACCCTTCATGCTGCTTTGGAAACTTTGAAAACCCTCCCGCAAGCGACTGGTCATGTCTTTTGGCAGCAATTGATCCAAGCGAATATTAATCGCGCCCGAAGGTGAAGAGCTTGGCAACAAAGCACGGGATCCCTTGCTTGATGATGGACCTTGCAAGAAGTCCATCAAATTTTGCGCTGGCAATTCGCGCGATCCCCCGGCTGCTAAAACAGAATTGTAGGCTCGGGTTTCAAGATCACGGCGCATTTTCATACCACCGAAAACGTCACTGCCGAAATTTTTTTCGTGATCGATACTGACGACAATCGCCGCATTAGCGAACGGGGAGTTGCGCTTATAGTTACTCATGCCGTTAACAACAATGCCATCCGCAGATGTGCCCGAAGACAACACGTAACCACCTGGGCACATACAAAAGGAGTAAACCCCAATCCCGGTGTCGTTATCGTGATCGGCCAGTTTGTAATTCGCAGCACCTAATTTAGGATGTTCTGAAAACTGGCGATATTGAATTTTATTAATCGCCGCTTGCGAGTGCTCTACGCGTAAACCCATGGCAAAGGACTTGCCGTCTAAGTGCACACCCGCATCGCGCAAGTGATAAATCATGTCTTCGGCAGAGTGACCCGTCGCTAGGACGACATGCGGAGACTTAAACTCGGTACCGTGTTCAGTGCGCACACCAAAGACTTCTTTATTTTCAAAAAGAATCTCTGTGACTTGGGTGTTAAAGTGAATTTCGCAGCCATGGGCTTTTAAGAAATCACGCATTTTCGGAATCACCCGGCGAATACGATCTGAGCCCACATGTGGATTTGACAGCCACTGAATTTCTTCGGGGGCGCCGAATTTCACCAAGCGGTTCATCACATAGGGAATATGCGGAGATTTAATTCGTGTGATCAACTTACCATCAGAATAAAGACCGGCACCACCTTCACCGAAACACACGTTATTGCGTGGATCCAGCTTCCCGTATCGCCAGTATTGATTAATGCCTTTGATGCGCTCAGCGCTTTCTGAACCGCGTTCAAACAAAATACATGGCACGCCTCTTTCAACAAAGCGAAGGGCTGCAAACAATCCTGCGGGTCCCGTGCCGATGATTAAAGGTTTTTCCTTTGGTGTTGCGATTTTCTCTAAATCAAATTGAGGATTTTCTAAAGTTTCGCCTTTTTCAGCGACTTCCACCGAATACACGAAGTGCGGGGAGTGTTTGCGGCGCGCGTCCACGCTTTGGCGTAGAATGCGATAGGGGCCATGTTCCGGCACCATCCACTGCAATTTTTCTTCAAGGTCTTGATCAATAGGAATTTCGATATTTTGGAATATCTTTGCCACGGGGACTCCTGGGATACTTGTTAGGTATCAAAAAGGGTGTTTTTTGGTTATCAGTGACCTTACCTCAAAGCACAATGGGTGACAAAGACTAGGGAGCGCGCTATAAAGATTTCGCGGCCCGTGCCGCAGGATGTGGAGCGAGCAGGGCTCGCGGAACTGGACTTAACTATGTCAGCTATTACAAGAATTCTTCCCAAACGCCGTTTAAGCCGCTGGATCGGCTATTTTATGCATTGGCAGGGGCCGTCTTTGTGGGCGCAGCTTTCAATTAAAGCGTTTGCCTGGTTTTATAACATCAATTTAAACGAAGCTGAAAAATCAGTAAGTGAATACAAATCCATCGGGGACTTCTTTGTTCGTCGCCTTAAAACAGGAGTCCGTCCTGTCGCCAACACCTGGGCTGTGCATCCTGCTGACAGTCGCATCACGCAAGCAGCTCCCATTGATGGCGGCACGATGATCCAGGCAAAGGGCATCACCTATAAACTGGCTGATTTCACCCAAGATCCAAATTGCGAAAAAAAATGGGCGGGTGGTTTTTTTATGACCTATTACCTTTGCCCCACAGATTATCACCGTGTGCATTCGCCAGTTGACGGTGAAATCACCGATGTTCGTTACATGCCGGGGGAGCTATGGCCTGTGAACGAATGGAGCACCACCAACATCAAAGACCTTTTCGTCGTTAACGAACGCGTTTTGGTCGAAATTCAAACGGACTTGGGGCCGGTCGGGGTTATGTTCGTAGGGGCCACGAATGTGGGACACATCGCTTTAAGTTTTGATGAGTCGATCCGTGGCAATCAAAAGGGCCCGCATATCTTCAAACACAAACAGTACTCACCCGAAATTCCCGTACACAAAGGTTCCGAGTTGGGCATGTTCCATATGGGTTCAACCGTGGTGATGTTGTATCCACCGAACTTCCGTCAGAAGTTTGAAAAGGACCTAAATCTTGGCCCCTTCGTGAAAGTGAATGGGGCCTTGATCAAGTAGTTCGTTTTCTCTAACTCTCGGCATTCTTGAAAAATAGAATGTCTGAAGACGTCTTAATCTAAGACAATCTGCCAATTTCCCCTAGGAAAGCTCCAGTATTTAAGTAAAATAAAAGGGGTCCGGGGGGATGAACTATGTTAACTCGTTTTAAAAAACGTGCAGGCCTTTTAGTCGTTTTTTGTCTTGTCGGACTGACTCTTCTTTCTTTTCAAAACTGCAATCGCTTTCAAGGCTTAGAGTCGGGTTCTACCGATCTTGGGTCCTCGTTAACTTTGTCACAAAAAAGTGACGGATTTCTGGATTATTGCGCGGCTGGAAAGTCGGCCGTTCTGAATGGCGTGAGTATTTCCGAGGCGGGTTCCCAAGAAGTTGTTTGGAAAAGCCCCGTGCCGAATACTGTGACGGGACCTATCCCTGATGGCACGACGACGGCGTATCGCAATGCTCAAGGCAAAGTGAGTTTGTTAATTGTTCACTCAGACACCTATCGTATTACCGGCGATTCTTTAAATAATTTGAATCCGAATTCTACGGAAAACATCTTCCGTTCAGCGCTTGTCGTTAAAGAAACTGACTATAATCATCGCCATTGGTTGATGGCGCCTTATTCGTTAGATGGAGTCAGTTTCATCGGCGTAAACCATCACGAATGGTACGCGTGCAAAGTGAATAATGACTGTAATGATGATTACTCGGTCATCATGCGCAGCTGGGCGAACTCTCTGACTAAGACAGTGTCTAGCGATGGCGGGGACACATGGTCCGTGCCTGCAAATCACTTGATTGTTGCGCCTCCTCTTTGGAACAACAAACCGTACAACACCGCAATGGTTAACAATCACGGGATTTTTCATCCATCGAAAATCGTCAAAGAAGGAAAGTACTATTATCTTTTAGCGTTCGTGACAGCATCCCGCTATTTGCCTGCATCCGAGCAGTACCATGGGATGATTATTATGCGTACTACAGACTTTAACAGCTGGGAGCATTGGACGGGTGGGGCGAATTACGCAGCCGTAGGCAGCGGACGACGACCAGCGATCATTCCTAATATGGATACGGTGCTAGTTTCTTTGACTTACAATGCAAGCCTTTGCGCTTATATGGCAGTGTTTACTTCGGGTGATACGGGTCGAGGGCCTCAAGCTGTGCAATTTAAATTAACTAGCTCATTGGCGAATCCTCAGTGGACCGCGGCTAAAGAAATTGTTGGCAGTCGCAATATCGCAGTGGCTGATAATGCCTATCCAAGTGGCCTTATCGTCAATAACTATCCCTCTATCTTAGATCCATTTTCGGCGGGATATAATTTTGAAATTTCAGGTTCAAATCCATACATGTATTTTAATAACGTGGGGGCTGATCCCTTCGTCAGAAATGTGTACCGCATAGGTTTAAAAATTGAAGGGGACGGGGTTATACCGTCGGTTCCACCAGTCACAGTAACAACTCCTCCGGCTGTAACTCCAGCGCCGACAACACCTTCAACACCAACAACGCCAACGCCTAGTGCGGGGGACAGTGTGGCAGCAGGATATTTCTCAGTTGGTAACGGCGTTTATTATAGCAATGGAAAGTCTTACTGTTACTTCCCGGACTTTGCTTCTTATGTTCAGATTACAGGTCAAAACACCTTGGTCGGAGTTCGCAGTATAGCGTCTGTACCGACAAGTATGAAAAATGACGGAGCTTGTAAGGGAACGTCTGGACCGATTGTTTCAACACCAGCCCCAGCCCAGAATTCCGGTGCGGGGGGCGTGGGTTTGTTTATGGTTGGTTCCGGAATTTACTACAGCAATGGCTCAGCTTATTGCTTCTTCCCAAGTATGGATGTCTATGTCGCAAAAACAGGTCGTCAGAATGCCGATGGGCTGACAAGATTTTCAACGATTCCCGGCGGCCTTAACAACGACGGTGCTTGTCAGTAAAGCGTGAGGGATCACTCTGCACCCGCGCTACGGGTGCAGAAATTTTCCTAGCCCGTAAGTCCAACTTTATAATGTATGTTCGCTCTGGTTAGTTGATCTTGAAGACTCAGTTTAATAAACATGATTTCAGAATAACCAAGTTTCTTTGCGAAACTTTGCGCTCTGTCCGGACTCACAAATTTTCGGCCGTTTTCTATTTGCGAAAGATGACCTTTGGTGACGCCAAGTTTCTTGGCCATTTGTTCCTGAGTCATATCATCAGAAAGTCGCAAAGAATTAATGAGGCGGGCAAAGGTCAAAGGACCACCAGAAACACTTTCTAAAAACTTAACGGCATCGCTTTTCTTTTTAGTAGTCATGTTTGTTCACCTCAAATATTTCCACAAATTCTATAACTTCTTGATCATTAATTCGATAAATAGCTCTATAGGATCGATTTAGCCGGATGGACCGGAATCCAAACCAATGACCTTTTAAAGGCTCGTCATGATAACCGGGGATTTTCCGGACAGCATGGATGCCGAGAAACTCTATCGATTCAACCCAGTGCAGTAGCTTTAGACGAATGTGACTGGGAAGCTTACTTATAGACTTCGCAACCTTATCGCTAATTCGGACGCTCGTTATCACTCACAACTCCTTTGTATACCACATTGGTATACTTGTCAAGCTTCGTAAGGGGGTGTGGTTGCAACTCTGGTGCTAAATGGAGATGAGAATTATTGGAGATGGTATTCGGGAATTGGATATGGGGGAGATTGGTCCGCCTTAGGCGCAAAAAAGCTCTACACCCGCTATGGGTGTAGAGTGATTTAAAACTACTTCACTACTTTCAAAGTCTTCATCACAAACGCATATTCTTCGGCTTGTTCCCAAAGATGTTCAAAGCGTCCTGATTTGCCAAAGTGGCCGGCACCCATATTGGTTTTAAAGATCACGGTGTTATTATCGGTTTTTAATTCACGCAACTTTGCCACCCATTTTGCAGGTTCCCAGTAAGTCACGCGGGGATCGTTCAAGCCGCAAGTGACAAACATATGCGGGTAAGCTTTGGCTTCGACATTGTCATAGGGCGAATAGCTTTTCATGTAATGATAATATTTTTTCTCTTCCGGGTTGCCCCATTCTTTGTACTCGGTCTGAGTCAACGGAAGATCTTTATCAAACATCGTGTTTAAAACATCCACAAATGGAACGTGTGCTGCCACGACGGTGAAAAGTTCGGGGCGCATATTCATGCACGCGCCCATCAACATCCCGCCAGCACTGCCACCACACGCGGCAAGGCGCCCTTGGGCCACGTATTTTTTCTGAATCAGATAATCTGCGCAGGCGATAAAATCTTTAAAGGTGTTTTTCTTTTTTAAGAATTTACCATCTTCATACCAGTGGCGACCCATTTCAGAGCCTCCGCGCGGATGAGCTAGGGCGTAAACCATTCCGCGATCAATCAAGGCAAAGACATCACGACTTCCCGGGAAAGCATCAGGGATGCTTGCGCCGTAAGATCCGTAACCGTACAAGTAACCAGCAGCCGAACCATTGAGCTTCGTGCCTTTTTTGTACACAATCGTCAGGGGAACTTTTGTTTTATCGTGGGACGTTGCCCATACGCGCTTGCAAATATAATTTGAAGGCTTGTGGCCTTTTACTTCTTTCACTTTCAAGGTTTTGAAAGCACGAGTGTGCAAGTTGTACTCTAAAACAGAGTTCGGAGTGATTGGTGAGGAATAATCCATACGCACAACGTCTGTGCGGAACTCGAAGTTCGCGCCACTGATGCCGACGGTATAGGCTTCATCTTTAAACTTAACCACATGGTCTTTTTGTTTTTTAATATCGTAAACACGCACTTGCGGAAGACCATTTTGTTTTTCGTTGATCACGATGTGACCATCTAAAACCAAAAAATTCGCGCGTAAAACATCTTTGGAACCTTTGATCACAGTTTTCCAGTTTTTCATGCCTGGCGCATTTACAGAGGTTTTTACCAACTGAAAGTTCTTAGCTTTGTGATTGGTCATAATCCAGAATTCATTGTAGCGATCCTGAACGTTGTATTCTAAGCCTTCAATGCGTGGCTGTACGCATTGGAATTTCCCTTTGGGATCATCACTGCGCAAGAACCATACTTCGTCCGTGATCTTGCCACCACTGTGAATATAAATGAATTCTTTCGAAGACGACTCGTCCACTGAAATAAATTGCTGAGGATCTTTTTCTTCATACACCAAAACGTCTTTTTTTGGATCCGTGCCCACCGTGTGACGGTACACACGGTAAGGACGCAGGCTTTTATCCAAAACAACATAAAACAAAGTTTCGCTGTCTTTTGCCCAAGCCACAGAACCATTTGAATTTGGAATGCGTGTGTTTAAAGTTTTACCTGTTTTTAAGTTTTTAAAATGCAGGGTGTATTTTTCTGAACCATCAAAATCCACGCCGTAAACCATAGTGAAGTCATCTGGCGCGATGTCTAAGTTGCTTAAAGAAAAATACTTTTTACCTTTGGCCAAGACGTTGCCATCCAAGATAACTTCTTCTTTGTCAGTTTCTTTCGAAGTGCGCACGTGTTGCGAGTACTGAAAGCCTTTTTTGAAACGGGTTGAATACATATAGGCGCCATCAGAAGCTGGAACCGACGAGTCCACCTCTTTGATTTTGCTTTTCATTTCTTTGTACAATTTGTTTTTCAAAGTTTGCAGCGGCTTCATGTGGGCTTCGAAGTATCTATTTTCCGCATGCAAGTAAGGCATTGTTTCTGGATGATCTTTGTCGCGCATCCAGAAATAGTTGTCGATGATCGTATCTTTGTGATGAGTCATCTTGTGGGGGTATTTAGAGGCAACGGGGGCAGAAACGTTCTTCATCAGGGATCCTTTAGTAAAAAAAATTAAGCAGGGTAGGAGCATTCCGTCGACGGTGTTTCCGCCACGGACACTTTCACAAGGGTCGGCAATGCCGGCTTGGCTTTATCGTAAAGCCACTTGGCTAAAAGTTCAGAGGTGGGGTTTTCTAAACCCGCCACTTCGTTTAAAACCTTGTGGTCAATCAGACTTAAGAACGGCTTCATCTTGTCTTGGATTTCATTGTAATCAATAACCCAGCCAATTTTAGGATCCAAGTCACCCACCAGGGTTAAAATGATCTTAAAACTGTGCCCATGCATGTGCGAGCAGGGGTGAGAAGAGGGTAGATGAGGCAAGAATCTTGCCGACTCGATTTGAAAATGCTGTTTGAGTTCGAATTTCATGCTATTTATCTAATCAGACCGAGGTGATTATGTCCACGACCACATTGCATTTAGCAAAACAGAATTTTAAATTCTCTGCGGCTCATTTTTTGATTTTTGACGCGAATCACGCGGAGCGCTTGCATGGCCATAATTATCAGGTCCGCGTCGACATTCAAACTCCCCCTGAAGCGGAGCTGCATGCTGACGGCTACTTTTTAGATTTCAACGTTTTTAAGAAATATATCAAAGCGCGTCTGGATCAATGGGATGAGATCGTTTTGTTGCCTGAAAAACAGGCGGATATGAAGTTCAAAAAAACTGAAAAATCCTTGGAGGTCACTTTCCGAGATCGTTTTTATGTATTCCCATTAAGCGAAGTCATCTTGTTGCCAGTTACGAACACCAGCGTAGAACAATTATCGCGTCTTTTAGCAGAGGATTTCTTTCGCGAATTTAAACAGTATAAAG
>CAMLMF010000054.1 GCA_946480995.1 uncultured Bdellovibrio sp.
GGCGCTTTTCGCGTCTACAGGCAATGCAATGAGTTTGGATTGGAATGGTGGTTACCGTTTCGAATGGACGGAAGTAGATCGTCCTTCCTTGGGCACACCTTCACAACGTAAAGCTTATGGCTTGAACTATCTTTACCTTAGCCCAAAAATCATCGCGGCAGATGGTGTGAACATTATTTCTCGCTTTGATGTGTTAAACAGCAGCGCTTATCCAAATTCCCAAGTTGGTGAGTTGTGGGGTTTGAACGCGACTGCAGCTGGTGCCGGAAACGCGAACAATCAAGGGGCGACACAAATCAATGTGAGCCAATTGTATTTGAACGTGAATCAAGAATACGGTGCTTTGATCGTCGGTCGTGCGCCGTTTGAGTTCGGTTTAGGCATGACATACAGCGCAGGCAAAGGCGCTTTTGATCACTGGTATGACACGCGCGATATGGCCGCCTATAAAGTTGTGATCGGTGACTGGTTCATTATGCCAGTTCTTTCCCGTCGCCAAACGGGCGGTTTTGGTCAAGGGGGCACGATTTCAACGTCGGGTTTCCAAGTTCAATACGAAAATGAAGAAAATAAATCGATCATCGGCGTTTACCAAGAAAACGTAAAAGGTGCGAAGGAAGCTCTTCAATACACGACTGATCAAATTGCAGCTTACGGCGGCACGAGCGTTGGTTCTGACTTGAGCATTCAAAGAACAAACTTCGTTTTGGGTCGTGGCTTTGATTCTTTCGGTTTCAAAATTGAAGCAGGTTTCCAAAGTGGTGAAACCGGCGTAAAAAATGCCAACCAAGACGTTGCGGTTAACGGTTACGGTATCGCGGCTGAATTCTATATCCCTCGTAACGAATCAAAATGGGGATGGAAATTGAATTTGGGTATGGCAACGGGTGATGATCCAGACTCTAATGACTTCGGGGCTTTTGCTTTCAATCGTAACTACGATGCGGGCATGCTTCTTTTCAATCATCGTTTAGGTCAAAAAGATTTCTTAAATACAAACGTGATCAAAAACACGGCGACTTTAGGTGTGGGCAACTCTGCGGATGATGAAGCAATCAGCAATGCGATGTACATTGCGCCTTCAGTAACATACGCATGGAATGATCGAATCGATCTTCGCAACACTTTGGTGTACGCTCAAATGTTGAACAAGGTTAAATCTTCTGTTGATTCAGCAAAAGATCTAGGCCTAGAATGGGATATCGAAGTGATTTACAAACCCAGCGAAAAAATTCAATGGGTGAATCAAATCGGTCTTCTCTCTCCTGGACAGGCCTGGAAAAATGGCACTGACAAGTTAGAGAATGGTTTCACATTTGGATTTGCATCTAAAGCCGCCATCAGCTTTTGATTACGACGTGATTGCTACTTGTACGACAGCTTGATGACTACTTGATTCTTCTTGTTTGGTGGTGAGCAGGGCCCGGGGGGCGAAAGTCCCCCGGGATTTTTTTTGCCCGAAGACTTCCACAAACGCAAAAAACTGGGCTCATCGTGAGCCCAGCGGAGGATCTTAGTTGGATATGCCGTTTATTGCGGTAGGCGTGGGAAGTTGATTTGTGAACCGCCACGATTGTTCAATTGAACAGCCGGATTCTTCAAAACAATTCTGCCATTGTTAACAGTCACGCCTTTGTTCAGAACAGATCCTGTGCTTAAAGATCCGCGTTGACCTGCTAGTCTTGCTGAAAGGTCAAAGTTTTCTGGAACAGTTACGCCATTCAAGCCATCACCTTGAGAAAACAAAGCTTTTTGCATGCTTGAGTGGAACTGGCTCATATAGCGATCATATTGTGTTTGTACTTCGTCGCTGATGTTGTCGTTCATGTAAGCTGTGTTGATTGCTTCCATAGAGCTTGGCATCAACAATCTGTAAGTATTGTCTAGTTCAGCGGCTCTGTATTGTCTTTCTACCCAAAGAGCTCGTGGATCGTATTGCAAGCCTTGGTTGTTATCAATTTTTTGCACGACCTGTCTGTACAGAGCTGCTTGACCTTTTAAGATCTCAGTTTGTGTTGTGATCGCTTGTCGGCGAATCGATTCATACTTTCCGTTCGTATCACTGATAATTGATGACAAGACGCTAGAGACTTCTTCAAGAATCTGGTCTGGTGAATCAAAAGATGAATCGTCTAGGCGCAGACTGTAAAGTGAAGTCTCACCTAAGTTAACGCGCATCTGGCGATTGCGAATTTTACGCATTTCTGAAATCTGTTTTAAAATTCCAGAGTTAATTTCTGCTTTATAGTAAGCCAAAGCTTCTGAAGGAGAAATGTCTTTTGATAACTTCTTATCAGAAAGAATTTCTAGAAACGCATCCTTTTTACAGTGCAATAATTCAGAAGAATTTGCCTCAAGTTTTGCGCAGCGCTTTTCAATGCGTGCGAAATGGTCAACTTCTACCTTTTCTTTTTCTTTGCTTTCAGTGGCCTCTTTTGGTTTTGCTTCAACAACGACAACTTCTGTTTTTTCAGTCTTTTCAGGTTTCTCGGCAGCTTTTTCCGCTGCTTTTTCTGTCAGCTTCTTTTCATAAGCCGCCATCAATTTTACATTTAGACCTTCAAGGTCTTCTTTATTTTTAACATCAACTAAAGGAACCATTTCATAACCGCACGAATGGCAGGCTTTGCCTTCCGTCATGCGCAATGGAACGATTGCAAGGACTCTATTTTCACCGCCATCAATGTATCTTACCGGGATTGATCCCTTACCAGTTGTGAGCTTTGAAGTTTTAGCCTGCATCAGCACTTCATCCGCCGGTTTTTCCGTAGAAGAAAAATCCATCGAACCGCCAAGCTGCGAGCTCTTATTAAAAGATACCGTGAAACCAAGAGCTACTAAAAGTGCTCCGGTCATGACCCATTTAGTTTGTGGGTAATTGAAAGTTTTCATAAAGTCCTCCTATTGTTTAGGGCACATCCCGTCCCTTTTCTCTAACAATAGGTAAAGCGAAGGCCGCGCCAACAAAGGCCCCTTGTGCCAGCCCTGGTAATTCCATGAAATCCTTAGGGCTTCTCATCTTGAGAAAAGGATTTTCCAAAGGGGCTTCTGTCAAACTTGTAGTGTCCCCCTTTGGGACCTGCGAAAAACGACTTAAATTCAATAACTTACAGGGTGGTGTGGGGCTTTTTTCAGAAACCCCCGAAAGCGCCCCTTTCGGTCACTTTTAAAAAGCTATTTGCCTATTAAGACGCTTTCCTACATAACCAGCTCGTGAAGTTTACATTCCCCAAAAGCCCTAAGCCTGACTCTGTAGCTGACTCTGATTGGAACAATTGGACATGGCAGTTGCGTCAATCGCTTAAGACGCAAAGTGATTTTGAGAAGGTCTTCACGCTCACAGAAAGTGAACGTGCGGCTTTCGCCCAAGGTAAAGAGCTTTTTAATATTCGCACAACTCCGTATTACGCAAGTTTAGCCGGTGACAGTCCCCAAGATTCGATTCGCCAGATTTTAATGCCGCAACGTTTTGAAATCGAAGAAGGCTTACAGCAAATGCTCGATCCTTTAGGGGAGCGAAAAAATAATCCAGCTCCTCGAGTCATCCATCGCTATTCAGATCGCGTATTATTTTTGGTCACAGATATTTGCAGCGTGTACTGTCGCTTTTGCACGCGCAAACATTTCACAGGCCAAGAGCAAGCCTTTATTCGCAACGAAGAATACGAACAAGCGCTTAGTTACATCCGCTCACATCCTGGCATTCGTGAAGTCATTTTATCAGGCGGGGATCCGCTGACGATCAGTGATGCACAACTGGATCGTGTCTTAAGCGACTTAAGAAACATCGACCACGTTGAAATCATTCGTATCGGGACGCGTATGCCGGTGGTGTGCCCGATGCGTGTCACGGACGAACTAGTCGCTATTTTAAAAAAGCATAAGCCCGTGTTTTTGATGTCGCACTTTAATCATCCGAATGAATTAACGGCTGAGGCGGCCACTGCTTTAGAAAAGTTTGTCGACAATGGTGTGCCGGTGATGAATCAGATGGTTTTATTAAATGGCATCAACAATCATCCAGCCCTGGTGCAGGCGTTGAATCGTCGTTTGCTGTATTTGCGTGTGAAGCCTTACTATATGTTTCAGTGCGATCCTTCGCAAGGCACGGATCATTTGCGAACTTCCGTCGAAGACTCGTTAGAAATTCAAAAAGAGCTGTGGGGTCACCTGTCAGGATTGGCGATGCCAAATCTTTCCGTGGATATTCCTAATGGTGGCGGCAAAACATATCTGGTCCCGAACTTCCAGGTCGCGCAAGAAGGATTGACTCGCAAGTATGTCGGTTGGGATGGGGTCGAGGCAGAATACGTCAGCCCGGCTGCAGAAAATATTAAAAAGCCAGACGCTTCTTTATATCTGACAGAGTGGGAATCCCTAAAGGCTTCGAAAACCTTAAGGACGTAAATCCACCTTTAAATAAGCATAGTCGTTTTCTACGCCCTGACTAAAAGACAAAGTTTCTAATTTAGATTTGTTCTTAAATTGCAGCCACGATGTGGTTGAAGAAAATGCTTTAGAAATATTTTGATCACGGTCAATCACCCAATACAAAACTTCAAAGGCCGAGCTGTCTTGCGTTTGATGTTCATACTGTCGTACTAAGAAATGCACACGAAATCGGCGCAACATGTTCGTACCTTTGCCACACCACACATCCCAATCAGACAGCTCTGGAGCATCAAAGTAATGCGTGCATGCCAGTTCAATTTGACCGTCACTGGAAACATACTTAAACGAAACATTTTCTTCGCTGATCCCTTGGGTCTTTTTTAAAGCAAAGCCTTTCGGTGCAGACCAAGTCACGAATGGAAAAAATATAAGAGGCAAAAGCAGACGTAAGAACATATAACAAGATTAAAGGAGCCCCTAGGCAGCGGCAACGCTCGGGAGTGGATATCACGACTTTGAACACGTCCTGATTGCACTGACCAAGTCTTAGGCAGAGGAGAATATTTTGCTCGGCCCTTGCAAAGGGGGCAGGGCTTTATTAAAAACAAGTCTATGAAAGCACTCATCTCTTTTCTTATCGCCCTGAACTTTACTCAAGTCGCCTTAGCAGATGCAGATCACTGGGATGCTAAGAGTTTGCATGAAAGCAAAAAGTGTCTTTTGCAAATTGTCCGTCAACAAATGTACAGCAAGAAAACTTCTGAACCGCCTGTTTTAAAAGTTGAAAGTGAAACTCCGCTTGTTGAGTTTCAAGACGCTGTTGAAAAAGCATGGAGCTGGCGTCCAGATCATTTCTTAAATGTGTTTGTGGCAAAAGAGAATACAGTTTTTTTGATGTCTCAACGGGTAAGTTATAAGGCACCACGAACGGCTTTTGATTCTTTGGTGCATGAGCTTGTGCATTTCGTGCAGCATGCGGACTTTGAAGGTTCCACGGGCGATGAAGATTACATGGAACAGCAGGCGGTGAATGTGCAGACATGGTTTAGAGAAAACCGTGGGTCCATGATCATAGATGAAAAATACCAAGGTCCTTGCGAATAAAAAAAGGCCCTGATCGAAACCAGGGCCTATTCATAAATTCAAATCTAAAGCTAATGACTACCACATGATAGAGAAAGCCAAGATATCTGCTTCGATCGCGAAGTCGATATCGCCGCGTTTTACCAAGCGAACTTCAGGGCTGAAAGAAACGTTTTTCAACCAAGCAAAACGTTTACCACCACCGATGAACAAGCCAACTTTGTTTTCATAGTCAGATGAATCATCTTTAAGGGCAGAGTAAAGACCTACACCCGCTTTAGCAAAAATAGAATTCGCTAAGTCGCTTTGTAAGTTGTAAACACCAACGCCGATTGCTTCAATGCGAGTAGCACTTTTGCCTGAGGCGCTGAATTCTTTAGATGTGTTGATGAATGAAGCAGTAAAGCCGTACTGCATATTGTTCTGCCAGTAGCGAAGGTAAGAACCTGTCAAAGTCAGAACACTGCCTGTATTACAGTCTTTACAAGCTTTGTAAGAAGCAAAGCCACCTTGAGTTTGCAAACCCACGATGATTTCGTTTGTATAAGCAGAACTATAAGACATCGCAGCCGGTGCGGTGTTCGTGTAAGTAGGTGCTGTTGTGTTACGAGATTTCGGTCCTTGGGCATTTGCAGAAACTGCTAAGCCTAACATCAAGAACAAAACTGATACCAATTTCATTGTAAACTCCTTTTGTTTGCTAAGCGATAATTCAGCGGCTTGCAAAAGGAGTCAACGTCAGACTAGATGCGTTCTAAACGCGCATACTTCACAACGAATTTTTTAACAGTATTGTCGGTGAACATGACGCTCACCTTGAAGTTCTCGCCGGTGCCTTCGGTCGCATAGACCGTTCCCGCGCCGAAAGTAGGGTGACGCACGCGCATACCCTTGCTAAACGGAGCTCCGCCACCTGAAGAATCACCTTCGTAATCTGGGAAAGCTTGGGCCTCATCAAAACTGTCACTATTGCGCGCGCGGTTGCGATCTGCACTTGAAGCACCCCAGCGCGGACGGCCAAAGTTTTCTTCATCGTCGTAAGAACTGCTGCCATATTTAGAAACAAAGCGCAAACCTTCTGAAGAGGTCTTAAACTCAACCAGTTCCTCGGGGATTTCCTTTATAAAGCGTGATGGTGGGTTGAATTGCTCCTGCCCCCACACGCGGCGCATTTTGGTGTAAGTCAGCCATAATTTCTGACGGGCGCGAGTCATGCCAACGTACGCTAAGCGACGTTCTTCTTGCACGTCCTCTTCGCCATCACCCGTGTCTAGGCTGCGGGCGCTCGGGAAAAGATTTTCTTCCATGCCGACGACAAAGACATAGGGAAACTCAAGGCCTTTGGAAATATGCAAAGTCATCATGGTCACAGAGTTCTGTTCTTGGTCCAAAGAGTCGACGTCATTGACCAAGGCCATTTCCTCAAGGAAGCTTGTCAAAGTCGCTTCTTCGCCGCGCTCTTTGGCGAACTGCGCGATGGCATTGTCTAACTCTTCTAAGTTTTCAATGCGCGCTTGCGCTTCAGGGGATTCGTCTTTTTTCAAAGCCGTCAGGTATTCTGAGCGATCCAAAACGATGTGATAAAAATCGACCAACTTGAACGAAGTCGCGCTGCCTTGTAATTCGTCCATCAACGTCAGGAAACGACGAACCTTGCCGGTGGTGCCAGCATTGAATAAACGCTCATCGCAGGCTTTTTGTGCGGCAATGTACATGCTGATGTTGTGTTGGGCTGCGTACTCTTCAATTTTTTCGATGGTCGTTTTGCCAATTCCGCGGGCCGGCACATTGATGATGCGTTTTAACGCGATATCGTCAGCAGGATTGATCGCTAGCTTCATGAATGAAAGCATGTCTTTGATCTCCATGCGTTCATAGAAACGCACACCGCCGACTAAGCGGTAAGGGATGCCCAAAGTTCTTAATTGTTCTTCCAGTACGCGGGACTGCGCATTCGTGCGATAGAAGATGGCGTAATCGTTGTACGATCCGCTGCCTTCATTGATCATCGTCTGAATTGTTTTTGCGACAAAGCGAGCTTCGTCATATTCATTTTTTTCTTCGCGCACTTGAATTAAATCACCCGAATCATTCGAGGTGAACAAAGTCTTATCTTTGCGCTCTGAATTGTTTTTAATCACGGCCGTGGCCGCATTGACGATGTTGGCACTGGAGCGATAATTTTCTTCTAGCTTAATAACTTTGGCTTCCGGGAAGTCTTTTTCAAAATCCAGGATGTTTTTAATATCCGCACCACGCCAGCTATAAATCGACTGATCTTCGTCACCGACCACGCACAAGTTGCGATGCGCTTTTGCCAGCATTTGTACGATAAGATATTGAATGTGATTGGTGTCTTGGTACTCATCCACCATGATAAAGCGAAACTTTTCCTGATACATTTTTAAAACATCAGGGTACATGCGGAACAGTTCATAGGTTTTCATCAAAAGGTCATCGAAGTCCAAGCTGTTGGCTTTTTTCATTTCTCTTTCGTAGGCTTTGTACACCTCAACCGTTTTTGCGTCTAACAAGCGGCGCGAATTTTTCTCCAGCCCTTCCGGAGTCAGGCCCAACATTTTTGCTTGGCTGATGCGGCTTTGAAAGTTTTTTGGCGGATACATCTTGTCGTTGATGTCTAAGGCCGCCATGACTTTTTTAATTTGGCTTAATGAATCCGAAGAATCGTAAATCCCGAAGAACGGTTTATAGTCTAACAGAGTCAGATGCTGGCGCAGCACGCGCACGCAAAAGCTATGGAAAGTATTGATCCAAAGTTGGGAATGAACTCGCGCGCCGAGGTCGGCTAAGATCTTGTACATACGATGTTCCATCTCTTTGGCGGCCTTGTTGGTAAAGGTCACGCAAAGGACTTCATCCGGGGAGGCAATGCCTTGGCCGATGATGTTGGCCATGCGATGGGTCAGTACTCGCGTTTTCCCAGAACCCGCACCCGCCAAAATAAGCAGAGGACCTTCGAAGGTTTCAACGGCTTCTTTTTGTGGAGGGTTTAGGTTTTTCGTAACAAATTCAAGTACATCCATGGGGGTCTTTCCGCTTCTGGTTGCTGGTCGCAAGTGTCGAAACTTTAGTGAGACTGACAAAGTTTGTCTATCCCCAAGTTTTCATTGAGATTTTTGCGATAATTAACTATAAATATAACGCATTAAGTCAATGGGTTTAGCAGCCCTTCAGTTTATAGTTCGTCGAGAGGAATTTGTGAAGCCCGTTTTTGCCCGGTTCATAGCAGCATTTATGGCATCAGTGGTCTTAGGGGCTTGCTCCTCGGAACCCAATGCTGTGGATCATGACGGCAGCATCCGGGTTTTGACCCCCAGTTCAGATTCTCAAGGAAAATACACTCTGCAAATGCTGACTTTGCAAGGAGTCACGGATCTGCAACAGATGGCCGGGCAGTTTGCGCGCTTTTTTCTAAGTCCGCGTATTATCGATAATCACCTTGATGGGCCGGCTCCGCAAACTCGCTTTGTGCGCAATCAAGATGGCGAGTACATCCCATCCAACGAAATGACCCAGCAGTTGTCGGCGGTTTACTATCACATGCAACAACTTGCGAATATCGATAAAGAGATGGGAGTGGGCGAGATCAACCACTGGCCCCGCGATATCGGTGTTGCTGTTCGTATCAAAGGTGTTCCAAGTAATAATGCGTTTTATGATGGCGTTACGGATTCGATGCTTTTTGTTCCTTACACCAAAGACGAAATGCCCATCGCCATCAATGGCGGCATCTTGGCCCATGAACATTTCCATTCATTATTTTTTAAAATAGTTATGCCGGATTCTCCTTACCGTGGGGGAGTCCACGATCGCAGTGATTTCTTAAAAGAAACGGGGATCGTCGAGGAGCTTTCGCAACGAAAAAAATTGGATGTTCTGCCGTTTGATCGCGACTACGTAAAAGTGGATAAGGACAGCTTGCACTTTTATTATCATCTGGCATTGATGCGTGGCCTGAATGAAGGCTTAGCCGACTTTTGGGGTTGGATGTATTCAGGTGATCCCGATTTTATCGCGCAATCCTTACCCAGCGAAAAAAGCCGCCGTTCCCTGCGTGTTGACGAAGAAGCGACCGTTAACTTTTTGTCTAGCATGGAAAGTCTGCAGCGCTCTATCAAGCAAGCCTTCACTCTTGAAAATGAAGACAAATCCAAGGTGCGCAACTTCGCCATTGGTCATGCTTACACGTTGGCGTCGCAGTACTCGCGAGTCCTAAAAAGATTCACCGACATCTATCGAAAAGAGCGTGCGATCGAAGATATGCAAGCACGTAAAGAAATCGCGAAAACTATATTGGCGATGCTTCCGCAGATGCACACTGACTTTGCCCAGCTTGGGGAAAATTATTATTCTCCGGTTCTATTTCTTGAAAGGTTCGTAGCAGCGCTGAATGGGAACCTGCAGGAAAAAGAATGTCTTTACCTTACGCAAGTCATGGTGAATTCATCTGAAGAGTCCGATATCAAATATTCTTGTAAGAATGAATCTGGCTGGAAAATCCAAAAAGAAAAAATCGTCAGTGAGGCGCCGAAGTCGTCAGTGGCAAAGGGTGTGGTGTTGTGAAGCACCTGCACATTCTTTTGCTAATCCAGCTATTTTCTATTGTGACGC
>CAMLMF010000055.1 GCA_946480995.1 uncultured Bdellovibrio sp.
GCTGCGGCAAAGAATATTGGGACTGGCCAAGATTTTTCCTTGGCCGCTAGATTCCATGGCATGCACATCAAAGGGCAGATCCAAAGGCGAAGTTTTATTTGTGTCGATCACTTGTGCGGAATAACTTTTTGACCAATCTAAACCATATTTCAAACTGAAGGTGCGTTTGATTTCAACCACCGTAATTTGCACTTTCACAGTCGGCGCGATGTCCAGACTGCTTTCGTCTTTTAAAACGGCTATTCCGAAAGGCTTTAGCAGTTGTTGATACTTTTTAAATAACAAATCCGTGGCGCTGACGCGAATTTCTGGAGAAGGCTGAAAAATGATTGTTTGCGGTGGCAATTTGGCATTCGCAAAAATTCTTTGAAAATAGCTTTGCGCTTCGTCTTGCAGGTTGGCTGAAAGCTCGGCCCGCATTTGATAAGCAAATTCCCGACTGCGCGCTACATCTGCAAGGCGAGCCCAGTCTTTCATGCGGTACATGCGACCTTGTATTAAAAGGTCACCATCTGCCACGTGTGCCGTTAAGCCAACAAAGTTTTTTAATTCTCTTTGTAAGTCCTCTAAAGAGTCCGTCTTTGCCGGATGCAGAACCTGCACCGAATAGGATGCCTTACCGACTTTTAGAAGAGTTTTGCCTTCCCGCGACCCGCGAATCACTAACTGCGAACCTTGAACCTCAGCTTTCAAGATGTCGCGATCTTGAATCCATACTGAAGATTGTCCCAGTAAGGGCACTCGTTGCGAGGTGCCCAAGGGCAATGTCAGATCTTGTGAATTTGCGAAGCTTAAAGACGAAATAAAAATGCTGAAAAGAATAAAGTATTTCATGCCGGAGCTTTAAAGCAAAACCCACGCGGCCTTCAGGCGGTTTTAATGGAATCCCAGAGGCGGATTCCGGACATGTTTAGCCGAGCGGCAATTCGAAGAACACCATGACCCCTTGGTCAGTGTTTTTAAACTGTAATTGCGATTGATGAGCTTTGAGGATTGATTGGCAGATCGTAAGCCCCAGCCCCGTGCCACTTGAGTGGTGCATCACATCTTCATCAATGTAAAAGGGCTTAGTAATTTTGCTGATAACCGAAGCGGGCAGCTGTGGTCCCTTATTGGACACCAAAAAACGCAAGCAGTTGCCACTGCGTAAGCTTTCTAAGTGAATTTCGCTGGCCTCATCACCAAACTTTGCGGCGTTATGAATTAAACGTTGCACCACTTGTTTTATCAATCGCACATCGGCTTGCACGTTCAAGGGCTCTAGTTTGCTGTTGAGGCGTTGCTGCTTCTTGCTTAGCAAATCACTGACTTCCTTTGGCAGACTGTCGTCGAACTGACTAAAAGCGACGCTTTGTTTGTCGATTTTCAGTTGATTGGTTTCAGCGCGAACCACCAACAAAACATCGTCCACTAGATTTTTTAACTTATCAGCACTTTTTGAAATACGATTGACCATCAGTTTGTCTTCGTCACTTAGATTTGATTCTGCTAACAAAGATGAAAAACTTAAAATGGAAGTCAGGGGGGTTTTCAATTCGTGATTGATCAAAATCATAAAGTTTGATTTTGCGACGTCTAAACTTTTTAATTCCTCTAAAGCTTTCGCAAGATCAGCATTTTTTTTCTTCAACTCCTGACCTAGATTGTAGTGTTCCACCGCGCGTTCAACGGTATTGCCTAAATCCACAGGGTCCCACGGTTTGGTCAGATAACGAAATATCTGCCCTTTGTTGACAGCCATGATGACAGATTCAAGGTCGGTGTAACCCGTGAGCAGGATGCGAACTGTGTCAGGATGAGAAAGCAAAGTTTTTTCTAAAAACTCTACGCCAGTCATTTCTGGCATTCTTTGGTCAGTGATAATTAAAGAAACAGGTCCTGGATTTTTGGCCAGGATGTCTAACGCCTCTTTACCCGAAGTCGCCTTTAGTACTGTGAACTGCTTGCGGAACAGTCGTTCCAAGGCATCGACGTTATCAATTTCATCATCAACGCAAAGAATTGTGTGCTTAGTCATATTAGGTAGTGTAGAATTTGAAAAAGATCCGTGCAAAGTATTTTGCGCAGGTCCACTTGTTGTCATGGAGGATGACAGGGAATAAGGACTGGGCTCTGGTCCAGTTTCATAATGTTTCCACAGTTTTGCTCAGAAATGAGTCAAGTCTGCGTCTTCTCCTGACGATAATTGAAACGATAAGAAGAATTTTTTTATCCTTTTCAGGAGATCGAGTATGAGAATTTCGATGCGCATTGCAACTCTCTTCACATTAGTGACAGGTTTTGCAGTAGGTGCTCAGGCCCAATCAGGAATGTGGGGAGCCGGAGTTTACGGTGGCATGCAAGCATGTCCTTATCCCTATGCTGCGGCTGAAGGCTCTAGCAGTCATTTGGATGACATCAAAGAAGCGCAAGAAGCGATTTCTGAAGCACAAAAGCAAATTCGCGAAAAGAAATCAGAAAAAAGAAGATTAACAAGCGACCTAGCTAAGGCACGTAAAAATGTCGAAGGTGTTGTGCGTGAAGAATTCACGACATTCATGTTCGATCACATTGAAAATACGAACAAGTGTACAGACTATGCGGCGTTGGCAGTAGATCCAAAAGGTTCCGTTTCTCAAGTTGCTGAAGGTGGCAAGGTCGTTACTCCGACAAAACCAGATGGCACTCCATCGAATGGAAAAGCAATTACAGGTTTCAGTCTTGAACAGTGGAAAAATCTTTGCGATCCGAACAAGCCGGGCGCTGTGAGTGGTGCCGTTTGTGATGGTGCTGATTATCGCCAACCTACAAAAGGTCGTGCCACAGCCCAAGATTGTAAGACGGGTTTGATCGAGTATCGTAACAAGTATACTCAATCTGGAAAGCTGCAGTCTGAAATCGAAGCTTTAGAAAATGCGGTTCGCCAAGCAAAAGACAATATCAAGGATTCACGCAAGAGCCTTGCGGAAGAGCGCAGAGAACAACAACGTGAAGCTCGCGAAGCGCAACTTGAGGGCGGCGTTTGCGTAGGTTGTATCGCGCAAGGTGCTGGTTACCAATATCGTAAACCAGAAACTGACATGGGTTCTGTGTTAGGTAACTTTGCTCTTGGCGGGATTTCTTTACTTGCAGGTTATCAAACAAATAAAATGATCGCCGGTTACAATGCGCAAAACGGTTGGGAGACCAATCCGTATGCGTCGATGGGCTACGGTTATGGTCTTGGTGCAATCGGTACCGGGATCGGCCAGCTGGTTGGTGGTGGCAGTGGTATCTATGGCTCGATGAGCGGTGGTATCGGAGCAGGTGCTTTTGGTTGCGCAGGCAACAACGGTGGACCTTACGGTATGGCCGGTCCTTATGGTGGAATGAACGGCAATGGCATGTGGGGAAATCCCTATGGCATGGCAGGCCTTGGTGGTCTAGGTGGCGGCATGGGCGGAGGAATTTATCTTCCGGGCATGGGTCCTTGGGGCATGAATGGTCCATACGGCATGGGCGGTATGGGTGGTATGGGCGGCATGGGTATGGGAATACCAATGATGGGCGGTCCATTCGGTGGTGCCTTGGGCGGTGCTTTTGGTGGTGGATTTGGGATTCCAATGTCTGGCGGTATGGGCATACCGATGTCAGGAGGTATGGGAATTCCAATGATGGGTGGTCCATTCGGTGGCGCCTTGGGCGGTGCTTTGGGCGGCGGATTCGGAATTCCAATGTCCGGCGGCATGGGCATACCGATGATGGGTGGTATGGGAATTCCAATGATGGGTGGTCCATTTGGCGGTGCCTTGGGCGGTGCTCTTGGTGGCGGAATGGGAATTCCAATGTCAGGCGGTATGGGTATACCAATGATGGGTGGAATGGGCATCCCGATGATGGGCAACATGGCCGGTGGCCTGGGCTCAATGCAAATGCAGCAACAAATGATGCAAATGCAAATGCAACAGTACCAAATGTACATGCAACAACAGCAAACTTACATGCAACAGCAAATGCAAAAACAACAAGCGGTGGCAAGCTTACAACAAGAGCTTTACGGCTTGTTATATCGTATCCAGCAAATTCAATACGGTGGCGGCAGCTATATCGGTGGATCCATCGGTGGTAGCATCGGAATCGGGACCGGCGGAGCAGGCATTACGCCTCTTCCTGGTAGCGTCGGAACGGGCACTGGTGGAACAGCGCCAATCCCGGCAGCTCGATAATTCGCATTATTTAGTTAAATTTAAACGGGCCCTCTGCTAAAACAGAGGGCCTTATGCTTTTTAAAATCCCTCGTCTTTATGACAGTCACACTCATTTCATTGCCACCGGAGAATTTGCGGGTGGACTTGCTTTAGGGGAACTTAAAAGTGCCGCGGACGTAGCAAAAATTCCTTTAAAGAGTTCTTACTATCGAGGTGAGTGGTTGATGGGTTTTGGCTGGAACGAAGCCGCGTGGCCGGAACCTCCGCATAAAAAAATCTTAGATCTTATTTTTCCCCACAATCCAGTTTTCTTTGCACGCATGGACGGCCATCGTTGTTGGGTGAATTCAAAGGCGTTAGAGCATTTAGGTTTTGCATCGGAAACCGGCGTGCTGATAGAAAAAGAGCATCTGCAAGCCTGGGATCGTTTACCTGATTATACCAAAGAACAACAGCGCGGACACATTTTGACCGCCTGTCGCGTATTCAATGCCTCCGGCTTCACGCACGTGCGAGATATGTCTTGCACAGAATCGCTGTGGCACAATCTGGTATCGATGTCAGATGCTAAAGAGTTGACTTTAGCGATTGAAGAAAACGTAACTTCCCATGATCTGAACGACTTCGATCAGGTTTTGGATTTATGCGTGCGCGGGAAAAAATCAGAAACACCTTATGTGCGCATGAAAGGTGTGAAGGTCTTTTACGATGGATCTTTGGGTTCACAAACGGCTTATCTTTCAAAGCCCTACAATGGGAAAGCAGCGGGTCCGCAAGGAGCTCCTCTGTGGGACCTTTCTGCGATGGAAGAGGTCCTTAAACGAACGTGGGCTGCGGGACTTGAGTTTTCCGTGCACACCATCGGTGATGAAGCAGCTCATCAGATGGTGGACTTAGCCCGAAGAGTTTCTGCAAAGGGCTCTGTCGGTCGTTTAAATATCGAACACGCGCAACTGTTAAGACCTGAAACTATTCAAATGATGAAGCCTCTGCACGTGCGTTGCCATATGCAACCTTGTCACTGGTTAAGCGATAGGGTGTGGTTGCAAGAAAAGTTAGGCGATCTTTATAAGTACGTGTTCCCGTGGGAAGCGTTAAGACTGGCGCAAATTCCGATATCTTTTGGTTGTGACAGTCCGGTGGAGCCACCTTCATTCTTACGCAACAAAGAAGCCTTAGAAAAAAGTGTGCAGGCGGGTATTCGCAAATTTAATGGCGACCTCAGTGTCGCCCACTCGCATCCGGATGCTGGTTTTATGGATTCATACACAATTATTGAAGATGACAAAATCAAAGAAGTTGTTTTCGCTGGAAACAAGATTTCACTTTAAAGAAGTCTTGTTCCAATCAATGCGTTTTCCCTTAGCTGAAGCATAAATAACACTGGCTGCAATAATTGCGGCCGCAGTGTAAAGCAGGGGTTTATTTTCCTCAATCCATGAACCTTTGTCAGAAGCCTTGGCTATTTTAAGCAGACAGCTTTCGTTGAAAAAAATCACACCACGATTGCTCGTTTCAAAGTCTTGTACGTTCGACGAAAAACCTTCGCAGGTTCCATCGATCAAATTTTCAAAGACAAAGTGTTGATTCATCAGCTGCTCGAACGTACCAAAAAAATGCACCGGGGTGTGGGCGTTGGACATTAGCGTCCATTGATAGGCTGTCTTTGGCGACAAATTCAAACTGTCATCTAAATTAAAACTTTGCGATTCCACCAAAACTTTTTCGACCGCCGCAAATTTTTTGCCAAGTTGTTTTAACGAAACCACTTGCGAAGGGCAGCTTCGCAATAAAGGACCTTCATTCAATAGGGCTGCGGCTTTACAATACGTATGTAAAAGTTCTTGATGCACAGGCGCGCTGTTCTTTTGTTCTAATAGACGATCTGTCAGATCGCGCACATAGCGCAAACTGGTTAATGTCAAAGGAGCTTCGCTTTGAATCTGCTTAATCTGCTGTAAGGCCACGGCACCGTCTTGCGGAGTAAAGTCTGCCAGTTGAAAAAGCTTATCTTCTTGTGCGGAATTCTTTTGCACAATTAGTTGGGTATAATCCATGAAAGAATTTGTCCCGGGCCGCGAGGACACGAATTCGTTAAATCTAGCAGTTGCTGTGCCAGGCGCACGGATGACAATATTTTGAGCTTGGGCAGTCAAAGTCCCAAGGAATGCACAGATCGCAAAGAATGACTTCATAAGACTCTCCTAATTTTGATATTCCACGCGCACGTGGTTTCTTTCGGTGGAAGTTAATTCAGAACCTTTTGTGTTGGGATTTTGCACGACCGCGATAAAGGGTCCGGCAAAACTTAAAAGTTTGGAACCTTCGCCGTCTTTCACCAGAACAGCATATTGCTGGGGATTCAGAGGAGCTCTTAAGAGCTTTAAGCGACTGCCCACTTTCAGTCCGCCTTTTTGTTTGTCATTCGAAGCCAGATATAAATCGACAACGCCACCTTGTTCGCCCACCAAAGACGCCAGCGATTCTGCGTTGGCGATTTCAATCGGCACAAGGGTTAGGCCGACGGGGATGAAGGTGTCGACAGAACGGGGCGCCGGCAAAAGAGTGTCGTTTTCAATTGCTGGGGGCGCGGATTCGCGGGTTGAAAGGTAAGAAATAAATCCCAGCACGACAAAGCCTAAAACCAGCGGATTACTTTTTATTTTTTGTACGATTTTTTGGTGCATCATTTGGGTCCTTTGTGAATTTGTATTCTTGCTGTTTTGGTTTCAATTCTTCTAAGTGACTGATGGCTGCAAAAGTGACCAAGGCTAAAAAGCCCATCACCACGCAGACTTCCAAGAGGATTTGCCCTTGCTGACGGTTGGTTCCCATTGCGAATTTTCCTTAACTAAAGTGACGGAGCAGGATTTTTTAAAGTCGAACTCGTTACTGACGAAGTATGAAAACGGCCGACGCGCTGAAAGACGGTATTGCCATTCGTGGGCCAAAGCCTGTTCCTGCGCAAAGTCGTCCTTAGGGCTGTAGGTCGGAGCAACGTCCGAATCATCCGGACGGACTGCCAGCTTCGGTGCCTGACCGCTCACGTTGAGCAGTTGTAAACTCATCAGCATATTAGATTTTCCGTGCAGATTTTGGCGAATCCGCAAGCTGGTGGTTGAGTGATTAAGCTCTAAGATCAAATTGCTCTGTTGGATGATTTGTTTTTGGCGGATATCGAGTTCTTTGCGCTTCTGCTTTATTTCGCTAATTTTACGGCTCAGCTTAGCGGCGGCGACCCAGTTTTGTTGTGCCACGGCCGCGGCCCAGGCTGCCTCGGTGGCTAGAAGTTGAATTTTTAGCGAACGAGCCAAAGGATTTAAACCCAACAGAGTCGTTAAGAGGGGAACCACACGTTTTTGTGCAAACAGACCTTCTTTTCGGCACACATGCTTTGCCGCTAAATCTATTTGTGTCACGTTGACTGTGGAAAACATCACGACCAAGCCCGCGACAAAAACGGGCAGCAATGCCATGATCAAAGCTAAAGCAAAACCTTTTTCGCTTTTAAGATTTTTCATAGGGACCTTTCACGTGTTTGTTTCAGCTGCATATTCGGCGGAGTAGAAAAATCGATGGCGATCTGTCCGGAGTATTGAGAAGATCCTTTGCGCAAGGAAATTTGCGTGGGTTCTTTGAATAGTAGAATCTTTTTCATGCGCGCTGAAAGTTCCTGCTCGCACTCGCGGATCGAGGCGCTGTCCAAACAGATAAGCGCCTCGTGCAGATGATAGTCGGCAAAGTAATAAAGAGTGCCGCGATAAAGCAGGACTCCCAAAACTGTGATGAAGCAAAAAATCACCGGCAGCGCCAAGACACTTTCAATAGTGCCCTGACCGGCTTGGGTTGATTTTGTCTTCATGTTAATTTTTGTCGGATTTTGATGGATTGACGGAGCCCTCAAAGAAATCGCTGAAGTCTCTTTTTTTGTACATGCTTTCAGTGACTTCGTGTTCTTTGATGGCGCGAGTTTCTTTGCCGCCCAGGGCATTGGCTACGGTCGCAAATTTGACATTCAAATTTCCGCCGACAGTTTTAATCACGGCAATGCTGCCGACGGCAACAATAGCGACGATGATAAGATATTCGATCAGGCCTTGGCCTTTATTGTTTTTTAAATTGGGTTTTGCTTTCATAGAGTCTCCTTGGTCAGGAGTGAAAGCAATTTGCGAACTTAGAGCGAAAACGGATTAAACAAAAAAAGAAGTCCGGAGGTCCGGACTTCGTGTGCTTATTTCTTTTTAGCTTTGCCTGAAGCTTCTTTTTTTGCGGCTGCTTTTTCTTCTTTCGCAGCGGCAGCAGCTTCTTTCTTCGCACCGGCTTTTTTCGCCTTACGAAGGATAATAATTCTGTCTAGGATTTCGAAAGCTTCCTTTTGTAGGTCGTTTTCAAAGATAAAGCGGTAAAAACCTTCGATTTCGGGACTTTGGCGGAACTTTTTTAGGGACGTTGGCAGGCTGTCAGATTGAACGAAGTCGATGGAGCTGCCGTCTTTTGAGAGTTTTACTTTTTCAGCCATTATTTAAATCCCCTAATGTTTTAAAGGGTTTGTACAACGGACGGGCCCCGTGAAGCAAGAATAAAATAGGTTGTTAGCTTGTGTGACTAGAGTTTTTATTTCTCTGTTAAGAGTGATTAAACTATTGAATTTCTTGAACAAATAAGTGAGATTTGTCTTTATAAAAATGGGAGGTCCGATGCTCATTCTTAACGGTAAAGACGTGGCCAAAGAAGTGCGTGCAACCTTGGTTCCTCGTGTCGCAAGTTTCAAAGAAAAAAATGGCCGGGCTCCTCATCTGTCAGTTGTCATCGTCGGCGAAGACAGCGCCAGTCAAGTTTATGTAAAAAACAAAAAACTCGCGTGTGAAGCCGTCGGCATGACCTCCACCATTCATGCTCTGTCGGCCCAGGTGTCGCAGCAAGAACTCAACGAAAAAATCCGCAAATTAAATAGTGATGCCCTTGTTGATGGTATTTTGGTGCAGTTTCCTCTGCCCAAGCATTTAAGTCCTGAAGAGGTTTTAAAGTTAGTTTCAGAAAGCAAAGACGCCGATGGACTGACCTACATGTCCATGGGACACCTTTTAGCAGGAAAGCCTTTTGTGAACCCATGCACGCCCGCAGGGGTAATGACGATTCTTCGGCATTATGGACTTGCTGTTGAAGGTCTTAAGGTTGTGGTCGTAGGGCGCAGTAATATCGTTGGTAAACCCATGGCTTTAATGCTGACCGAGGCCAATGCGACCGTGACGATTTGCCATTCGAAAACCGTGAATTTATCGTCCTATACCCGGGATGCAGACTTAGTAGTCGTTGCCGCAGGGAAACCTCGTATGTTAGGTAAAGAGGACTTTAAGCAAGGTGCGATTATCATCGACGTCGGCATCCATCGCAACGGACCGAATGGTAAGTTGTGTGGCGATGTGCGCTTTGAAGAACTGCAAGGATGGGCGAAAGCAGCGACTCCTGTTCCAGGTGGCGTAGGGCCGATGACTATTGCGACACTTTTGCAGAACACATGCTGGCTTGCTGAACAAAAAGCGGGCCTGGCTAAGACTTAGTTAGAGGATTTGAAATGTTCAGCGGATTTCTAAAAAACGTATGGTATGTGGGTCTTCCCAGCCAAGAGTTAGCTATCGGTAAAACCCAAGCACGCAAAATTATGAATGAACCGATTGTGTTCTTTCGCAATTCCCAAGGTAAAGTTTCTGCTGTTCGTGATATCTGCCCGCATCGTGGGATTCCGTTAAGTTATGGCCGCGTGGTCGAAGACACCATCGAGTGTCCTTATCATGGGTGGAAATTTGATGGCACCGGCATGTGCACGGAAATTCCGTCACTGTGCCCAGGCCAAGATTTAAATCCAAATAAAATCAAGGTGCGCGCGTACCCTGTGCACGAG
>CAMLMF010000056.1 GCA_946480995.1 uncultured Bdellovibrio sp.
CTTGACCAAACTCTGTCACGCTCGCTAGCTTGGGTCATTCTCACACAGAAGAGAGTTGTATGGCCCTGCGTTTTTTAAAAGAAAAATCGCTCTATTGGCCTCCATCAGGGGGTAGTCCGGGGGATAAATCCCGACTTCACACCCTTCGTGTCTCTATAAACCCGAAGTGTCAGCAAAATTTGAATATGGTTAATACTATTAAAGGCGTCTTATCGACGCCTTTTTTATTTTCTGACCTCAATCCAATCAGGGCTTGCAAAAAAAATTCCCAACAAGGATGTTATCAATGTGCGGTGTAGTGGGCCTTATCGGCGAAGATAAAGCGGGTGAAAAACTGTATCCTGCGCTGTTTGCGCTTCAACATCGCGGGCAAGATGCGGCGGGGATCTTAAGTTATGATTTCGAACGCACGCAGTTTCACTTGGAAAAAGATTTAGGCCTGGTCGAAGACGTTTTTAGTTCGGAAAGAATGCAGCGTCTGAAGGGCACTATGGCCCTCGGGCACACGCGCTATTCGACGATTGGCACTGTAGATAAGGAAGACCTTCAGCCGTTGTTTTTAAGTTATCCTTACGGCATCGGCATGATCCATAATGGCAACGTCACCAATTACGATGAGGTCGTCGATTATTTGCGCAAGGGGAAGCTGCGTTGGACCTTCAGTCGCAATGATTTAGAAATCTTATTGCATATGACGGCTGTGGGCTTGGGTTCACGCAAAGATTCGCAAAGTCTTCCAGAAAATTTAGCGGCCGCAATCAAAGAGCTTTTAGAAAAAGTCCAAGGGGCCTATAGCGCAATTGGCATGCTTGCCGATCACGGACTTTTTGCTTTCTGCGACAGTAACGGGATCAGACCGTTGTTGATTGGCAGAAAGAAGAATGGCGATAAATTCAGTTACTGTTTTGCCTCTGAAAAACAGGTGTTCTTTGGTTTAGGCTACGACTATTGGCGCGATCTTCGCCCTGGCGAATTGGTGATGGTCGACAAAGAATTAAACTTGCACACTTTTCAACTGACTGAAAAGAAAGCTCGTCCGTGCATGTTCGAATGGATTTACTTTGCCGGTTCCGAAACGGAATGGCACGGTCGTCCCGTTTATGAGGTGCGTTTGAACCTTGGCAAAATCCTGGCAGAAGAGTGCAAAGCCAAGGGTTTTGAAGTCGATCTGGTCGCGCCAGTTCCTGACACGTCTCGCGCGGCCGCCTGCAGTTTGGCCGAAGTTCTGGAAAAGCCGTATCGTGAAGTCTTAATTAAAAACCGTTACGTGCAAAGAAGCTTTATTATCAATCAGCCCGAGTTGCGCAAGATGATGGTGAATTTAAAGCTGTCACCAGTACAAAGTGAAATTCGTGGAAAAAAGATTTTATTAGTCGACGATAGCATCGTCCGCGGTACGACCTCAGCACGCATCGTGCGCTTGCTGCGCGAAGCCGGTGCTGAAAAAGTTTATTTGGCCAGCACATGTCCGCCGATTCGCCATCCTTGTTTTTACGGGATTGATTTTCCTGACGGCGAGTCCCTGGTTGCGCATCAAAAAACAGAAGACGAAGTGGCTAAGATTCTTGAGGTTGATGGCCTGGTCTTCTTGCCCCTAGAACGTCTGAAAGAAGGAATCGGATTGTCCAGTCTGTGCAGTGCCTGCGTTGACGGAGACTATCCAGTTCCTGTTGCTACAGAAAAATTTATGAACACGCGAAAACTAAACATCGGTGGAGATGGAAAAAGCGAGGTGCCTCTATGAAAATACAAGTTCTTTTTGGCAGTGCCAATGACGAAAGAGTTTTTGGTCCGTTGTGCAGATCTTTAGAAAAGTGTGGATCCGTGAAGATGGAAGTGGCTTCGGCCCATCGTGATCCCGAACGGGTCCGCGACATCGTGCAAAACTGTGGTGCAGATCTTTTTGTAGCTGGTGCGGGCTTAGCGGCTCACTTGCCGGGAGTCGTGGCATCCCTTACGCAAAAGCCTGTGATAGGCGTTTCCGTGAATGGGGCTTTTGCAGGACTTGACTCCTTCTTGTCGATCGTACAAATGCCGCGGGGAATTCCTGTTATGGCAGTGACTGAAGAAAATGCCAATAGCGTTGCTGATATTATTAACTCTTGGAAGAATCTTGCCACAGATAAAATTTATCTGCATTGGAACCGCAACCTTGAATCGTATTCTCCGATTCAAAAAGCTATTGAAGAAATCAAAACGCAAAGTGGCGCTGACGTTCTTTGGTGTGCACCGCAAGATGCGCAGGCCTTTGGTGAAATCGTCAGTCCCTGGGAGCTGCCTCGAGTTAAAGGTTTGAACTTATTCCTGTGTGAAAAAGAACAGCTGGCAAGTTCAAACCTGGCTTTGGATTTTTACACGAAAGCTCGCCACGAAGGTCTTTGGGTAGGTGCTAACAACGTCACCAACTTCGTATTGCAGTGGAAAAAGCTTAATGAGATGGGAAAGACAGCATGGAACTGATTTATCGCGGTTCGGTGAAGGACCTATATAAAAAAGAATCCGGTTTAATTTTTCAGTACAGCAATCGGTATTCAATTTTTGATTGGGGCGAGATGCCCGACGAAATCCCGCACAAAGGTGAAGCCTTGGCTTCGATGGCAGCATCCTTCTTTGAATATCTTAAAGGCAAAGGCATTTCTTCGCACTATATCGCCTCATTAGGTGGTAATTCCATTGCCGTGCAAGAAGTGAACGTTCTTCGCCCTCTGTGGATCGAAGGCCAGTACGATTACTCGATGTACGCGGATAAGCCGACAAATTGCCTTGTTCCTTTAGAAGTTATTTTCCGCCGCCATTTGGGCCAAGGAAATTCTTTAGAAGGTCGTCTTAAAAAGAACCCGGCTTACCTTGCTGATCTGGGGCTTAAGGAAATGCCATCAGGAGCAACAAGTTTTAATCCTGCTTTAGTGGAGGTTTCAACCAAGCTTGAAACATCAGACCGCTATCTAAGCCGTAAGGAAATTCTCGCAATGAATGTGATTTCTGATTTAGAAATGCAGGCGATGCGCGAACAAACACAAATTGTTGTGGCAGAGCTAGAAAAGCTTTTTGCGTCTTTCGGTGTGAAGCTGTGGGATGGCAAAGTGGAGTTTGCCTTCGGTAAAAAAGATTCTACTGGTCAGCGTTCATTATTGTTAGTGGACTCCATTGGTCCCGATGAATTGCGCCTAACTTACGAAGATATGCCACTATCAAAAGAATTCCTGCGCCAGCTTTATGGTGCCTCGCCATGGAGCGAGGCTGTGAAGAAAGCCAAGGACTTAGCTAAAGAGCGCAAAACCCAAGATTGGAAAGCGATCTGTACCGATGAACTTAAACAAGTCCCGCAACATCTAAGTAGGGAACAAATCGATGTCAGCTCCTTATTGTATCAAGCTCTTGCCAACGAAGTCGCAGCCCACGTGGGGCGCGCCAAACCATTTGCTGCAGAGTTAAATCTGAAATTGTGGCATCAAAAGGCCCAAGACGTTTTGCAGAGGTCTGTATGAAAGTAGTTGTCGTCGGCAAAGGGGGACGTGAGCACGCGCTAGCGCACAAGCTTAAAGAATCCTCTTTGCTTACAGACCTGTGGGTTTGTCCGGGAAATCCCGGGATGACATTGGCGGGCTTGCAATGTGCACCCGTTGAAACTGCAGAACAAATCACGCAGTTTTGCGTAAAGAATAATGTTTCGTTGGCCGTTGTCGGGCCCGAAGCATTGATTCTGTCAGATTTAAAAGCGCGTTTGGCCGCGTACGGAATTTCTTGTTTTGCCCCAGATCCTCAAGTGGGAAAGCTCGAGTCCTCGAAGATTTTTTGCAAAAGTATTTTAGATGCTTCGGATGTCCCGACGGCAAAGGGCACGATCGCACAGAATCACGAGCAGGCGATGTCGGTCGTTACGAAGCATGACTTTAGCCAGCCTATCGTGGTGAAAGCCGATGGTTTAGCCCAGGGTAAAGGCGTGTGGGTATGCGCAAGCAAAGCTCACGCGACGGAAGCGGTGCAAACTTTGGGTGAACAGTTTGGTTTTCCATTGTTGTTTGAAGAATGTTTGCTGGGCCAAGAGCTTTCTGCTTTCGCTTTATGTGACGGAAGTGATTTTGTGGTTTTGGGAACGGCTTGTGATTACAAACGCATTACTCCGGATCCTTTCAGCGCAAACACCGGTGGCATGGGCGCATACAGCCCTTGCGATTTCATTTCTTCACAGGATGAAGCCACCATCCATCAGATTTTTGCGAAAACCCTGCAAACGTTGTCAGAAAAAAATCTTTCGTATCAAGGATTTCTATTTGCAGGTCTAATGAAAACGGCCCAGGGCATTTACGTCCTTGAGTACAATGTGCGCATGGGCGATCCTGAAACCCAAGCTCTTTTACCGCGTTTAAAAACCGACTTATTAAGTCTGATTGTCGCAGCCGTTAAGCACGAATTAAAAAATCAAAAGTGTGAAGTTTCTTCGGCGGTGTCTGTTCACGTCGTCGCCGTCAGCCAAGGTTATCCGCAAACGCAGATGTTGTTACAGCGTCCGATTTCGGTGCCGCCAATGAGCGAGCTCAAAGCACAGCTGTATTTTGCCGGAGTTTCCCAACAAGCTGAGCACTTGGTAAATTCCGGAGGTCGCGTTTTAGGAATGACTGCTGTGGCGGCAAATAAAGCCGAAGCCCGCAAGCAGGCGTATACCGACTTAAAGAAAACTTCCTTTGCAGGAATGTATTATCGCGAGGACATTGCCGAATGAGACCTCTGCGCATTGCCATTTTTGCTTCAGGTACGGGATCAAATGCGTTAGCTCTTATTAAAAGGGCGCAAAAGCTGCCGCAGGATAAGGTTGAAATCACTTTCGTTCTGTCTGACAAGGCAGAGGCTCCCGTCCTGGAAAAAGCCAAAAATGAAAACGTACGCGCCTTTTTAGTTAGTAAAACCAGCGATCGTCGCACACACGAACAAGAAATCTTAAATCTTGTGCGCGAATATCAAATCGACTGGATTTTTCTTGCAGGTTATATGCGCCTTATTTCGGAATCATTTCTAAAGACCTTCGCTGACTGGCATGCCGGACATGCTCAGATAGTAAATATCCATCCGTCTCTGTTGCCACAGTATCCAGGGGTGGATTCGATTGCGCGCGCTTACAACGACAAAGTCAGCGCCAGCGGCGTAACCTTGCATCTCGTCGATGAAGGCATGGATACCGGAAAAGTTTTGGTGCAAAAATCCCTGGCTCTTCCAGAAGGGGAGTCCTTGGATGGGTGGACCAAAAAGTTTCACTCTTTAGAACATCAAGTTTATGGTGATTTTTTAGAATCTTTGGCTTTGGGCCAAGTTCCCAGTCACTCTTTTCAGGAGCGTAAGTAATGCACAGAATATCGGTTCGAAGTTTGTATGATTTCAGCACTGAAAAGTCCCTGCAAGCAGCCTTGGCCAAAGAGGGCATGGTCACTGACCTACGTTTGCGCCGAGTTTATTGGTTGGTTGAAACCAGTGCCGGCTTTGCTAAAGAATTTAAAGTGCAAACCCTGATGGATAAAATTTTCTTCGATCCGATCGCCGAAGAAGCCCAACATGATTTTCCAGAATTTAAAGAAGACGCGACTTACGCGGAAGTCAGATTTTTGGCAGGGGTGACGGACAATCTGGCGCGTTCAGCAACGGAAGCCCTGATGTTGTTTTCTTCGCAACATAATACTTCTTGGCAAGATTTCCCCTTACAAGTGCACAGCGGTTGGGAAGTTGAAATCCACGGGGACGTTTCACAAAAGCATATCGAAAAAGTTTTGTTTCAGTCTTTAGCCAATCCACTTTTAAATAAAGTCGATATTCAACGTGGTAAGGACTTAAAACAAAAAAATACGTGGCAGAACTTTTCGCAATTCTGGAAGTCAGCTGCCCTTGAAAACCGCGCTTTGCAATTGTTCGCTCTGGATGCCGCTGCCTTAAATAAAATCAATCAAGAACGTGGTTTGGCTTTAAACGACGAAGAAATTCAAACAATCATTCAACATTTTTCTTCACCAGAAATGCAAGCCTCCCGCGCGGCTAAAGGTTGGACAGGAAAAATCACTGAAGTCGAGCTGGAATGCCTAGCACAAACTTGGAGTGAACACTGCAAACATAAAATCTTCGCTGCCGAAGTTGAATACAGTGAAGAATCCGGCGCCTATCCTGCCATCGGTAAAAAGAAAATCACTAGTCTTTACAAAAGCTATATTCAAAAAGCCACCAAGGACTTAGATGACTGCGGTTACTTAGTGTCCGTTTTTAAAGATAACGGCGGTATCGTTGATTTCGATAAAAATATCAATGTCTGTGTCAAAGTCGAAACCCACAACAGTCCGTCAGCCTTAGATCCTTTCGGCGGAGCATTGACGGGAATCTTAGGTGTCAATCGCGACATTTTGGGCTGCGGCCTTGGTGCAAAACCTATCGCCAACACGGATGTCTTCTGTCTTTCGAAAAAAGATCTTTTCCCTGAACCAGAAAACCCGAAACGCCCTGAACTTTTAAAAGATCCTGGAATTATTTTTCGCGGCGTGCACCAAGGTGTGGAAGAGGGCGGTAATCAAAGCGGCATTCCTACGGTGAACGGTGCCTTTTATTTCGCCAGCGAATTCGCAGCCAAACCATTAATTTTTGTCGGCTCTTTAGGTGTGATGCCGAAAACAGTGCAAGGTCGTGCTTCGGAAAAGAAAGAAATTGCCCCAGGTGATCTGATAATTGTGGCGGGAGGACGTTTAGGTAAAGACGGCGTGCATGGCGCAACCTTTAGCTCGTTGGCATTACATGATCAGGTCGCTTCCAACGTCGTACAAATTGGCGACAGTATCACACAAAAACGTTTGTTAGATTTCACTTTGCAAGCCCGTGATCGTGGATGGATTCAAGCCATCACCGACAATGGAGCCGGTGGTGTTAGTTCGTCGATCGGTGAAATGGCGCAATTTTCCGGTGGGGCACGTATGGATCTAGAAAAGCATCCCCAAAAATACGCAGGCCTTGAGTTCTGGGAGATGTTGATCAGCGAATCGCAAGAGCGCATGTCTTACGCGGTAAAACCAGGTGATAGCCAAAAATTCTTAAAGCTCGCCCAAGAAATGGGTGTCGAAGCCAGTGTCTTAGGCGAATTCACCGACAGTGGTGTCTTTGAAGTCGTACACGGGGCGACACCTTTAGCCTCACTAGATTTACACTTCTTGCACGAAGGCTTGAGCCGCATGAAATTAAAGGCGCATTTTGAAGGACCGAAAAAATACACGGAATACTTTCGCAAAACCGCGAAAAAATTGGCACCCGCAAAAACCGCACAAGGCGTCTTAGAAGCGCTGAAAGAAGTTTTAGCTTCGCCCAACGTGGCCTCGCGCGAACCGATCATTCGCTACTACGATCACGAAGTGCAAGGAGCGACGCGCTTAAAGCCTTACGGCGGCAAAACCCAACAAGGTGCGAACGATGCCGGAGTCATCGACCTGTCGGTGCACGGTGGGGAAGTCAACAACGCCATCGCCGTCTCGAACGGTTTGTGCCCACAATACTCTTATTACGACACTTATTTGATGGCACAAAAAGCCGTCGATGAATCCGTGCGAAATTTAGTGGCAACGGGAGTGAATCCCTTGCGCATGGCTTTGGTGGATAATTTCTGCTGGCCAGATCCCACTCCGAAATCTTCAAATCCCGATGCGGCTCACAAAATGGCGCAGCTCGTGCGGGCGTGCGAAGGTTTGTACGATGCAGCACTTTCTTTTAAAGCTCCCTTTGTCAGCGGCAAAGACAGTATGAAAAATGATTTTATTGGCAAAACTAAAGGTGGCGACACCGTCAAAATTTCTGTGCCGCCGACACTGTTGGTTACAGCCATCGGTCAAATTCCTGACGCTGAAAAAACTTGTGCTGGATTTTTTCAAAAAGCGGGCGATGAAATTTACGTCGTCGGAAATTTGACACAAAGTTTGTACGCTTCCGTGTTCGCGCAAGAATTTGCGACAGACGATGCAACAAATCCAGAATATCCAAACCTCGCAGAAAATGCCGCTTTATATATGCAAATCTATAAAGCACATCAACAAGGCCTGATGAGCTCATGCCATGATATTTCGGAAGGCGGTCTGATGACGGCTCTCGCGGAGTCATGCTTCGGCAATAACTTAGGGATAAGCGTGAACTTAAATCCATTCACCTGGAATCAATTGTGGTCGGAAACTGGATCGTTCTTTGTGGTCAGCGTACCTGCTGAAAAGAAACAAGCTTTCGAGGGACACTTTAAGAGTCATGCTCAGCGCTTAGGTACGGTCACAGCTTCCGCAAATATCGAGTGGCAATTCGCTAAAGAATCCATCACGACATCAGTGAAAGGTCTGCAAACGATCTGGGCTGAAGGAGTACAAAATGTCTATCAAGCCTAAGTTCCTAGTTCTGTGGGGCGATGGAATTAACTGTGAAAACGAAACCGCGCGCGCGATTGAACTTGCGGGCGGTGCCGCCGATAAGGTGCATGTCAACGAACTGCTAAAAAATCCCAGCTCTTTACAAAGCTATAATGCCATGGTTTTCCCCGGGGGCTTTTCCTTCGGTGATCATCTCGGCAGCGGACAGATTCTTTCGTTAAAATTAGAAAACACTTTAAAAGCTGAACTGCAAAAGTTCGTAAAAACGCGCCCGGTACTTGGAATTTGTAACGGATTTCAAACTTTGATTCGCTTAGGCCTTTTACCCGACGCTGACTTTCAAAGAAGTTGCGCCCTGGTAAAAAATGAACAAGGTCACTTCATTGATCGTTGGGTCACTTTAGAGCGCAATGAAAAATCACCGTGTGTCTGGACGAAAAATCTGCCCAAAGATTTCGTTCTGCCGATTCGTCACGGCGAAGGTCGCTTCGTCTGCCAAAGCGAAGAACTTTTCGCACGTTTGCAAGCCCAACAACAAGTCGTCTTAAAATACCAAGAAGACGTGAACGGAGCCCAAGGCCGCATCGCCGGAGTGTGCGACCCATCAGGTCTTGTCTTCGCCCTGATGCCACATCCAGAAGCGGCTTTGCACGATTGGCATTTGCCATTTGCCGGCAAAGCATGGGGCTTAGAATTTTTTAAATCTGCTGTTGAATTTTTAAGGAGTGAAAAATGACTCTGATCAAAAGAGCTCTATTAAGTGTTTCCGACAAAACCAACTTGCTACCCTTAGCAAAAACTCTCGCGGCCCAGAACGTAGAATTGATTGCCAGTGGTGGCACAGCGAAGGCGTTAACGGAAGCGGGTTTCAAAGTAACTCCCGTAGAAAACTTAAGCGGTAAAGGCGAAGCCTTCCAAGGTCGCATGAAGACGATCAGCTTTGAAATCGCCTCGGCGCTATTGTATCGCCGTGAAGATCCTCAAGATGTCGCGCAAGCCGCACAACTTGGCATCAATCCTATTGATCTGGTCGTTGTAAACCTTTATCCCTTCCACGAAACACTAAAAAAGCAAGCCGGCTTCGAAGAGTGCGTAGAAAACATCGATATCGGTGGTCCGACGATGTTACGTGCCGGGGCAAAAAACTTTCGCTCGGTCACGGTGCTGTGCGAGCCTTCACAATACGCAGAATTTCAAAATGAGTTTACTGCGCAACAGGGAAAAACAAGTTTAGCTTTCCGTCAGAAGTGTGCTGCTAAAGTTTATACAATGACGGCGTTTTACGATATGGCTATTGCGGGCTATTTAACTCAAGCATCAGAAGAAGTTCTGCGCTATGGTGAAAATCCGCACCAAAAAGCGTTAGTCCTAAAAGATCCTTTCCACGATGGCTTAGCCCATGCGCGCTCGTTGCAAGGCAAAGAGATGTCTTACAATAACTATTTAGATTCCGACTTCGCCTTAAAGACTTTGCAAGATGTGCACGCATGGCAGGGGGCAAAAGCTTTACCGACGGCGATCGTGGTGAAACATAATACGCCTTGTGGATTGGCTGTTGCTGAAACTCCCGTGCGCG
>CAMLMF010000057.1 GCA_946480995.1 uncultured Bdellovibrio sp.
CACTGCGTTTGCGTCCCTTATCCCAAGGGGCAATATCTTTGTGACCTTGAATGAACGTGGTCGTGGCTGATTGCACATAATCTATCGCGGTGACAGCCAAGCCTTTAAAGTGCCCCTGGCGCATATTCTCTTCGACTTTTTCGTAATTCATATTGGAATGAATCAGGTGGCGTAAGGGGGCCGTGTCCATCAGGGATTTTCCTGGTGTGGTGCCCGTCATGGCGCCGATAGATAAATCTCGGAACCACTGAAAGCCGATTTTCCCCATGTTTACGGAATCGGTGGAGAAGACTTTCTCAAAAGAAATTTCACTCCATAAGCGAACCAGTTCTGAAGTGGCAAAGTGCAGGTTTTCTGCGTTGCTGGCTAAAGAGCTTGCATTGATGGCGCCCGCGCTGACGCCCGAAAGATAGTCAAATTTTAAGGGAACACCCGAGCTATGGCTGAGCTGTTGCGCGGCCATGATCACGCCCACCTGATAAGCCCCGCGAGCTCCGCCACCAGATAGCACCAAACCCAAATCTTTATTCATGAATTAGCGTCCTTTGACTTTTAAAGGCTGAAATAAGTCCGGGGATTTTTGCGCAGCCGGAGAGCGCCCTGAAGTGGTGAATAAGTTCGTCAGGCACGCTTGGCGCTGTTCGTCGGCCAAGGTTTCGTCGCCCGCGCAAGAGCTTAAAGAACGGGGTTGAATTTTTTTGTCTTTCATAGAGTCCCAGCACGTCCAAAACGCAGCGTCTTCTTTTTGCAGATTACAAACGCTGGCGGCATACCAATCTATGGTTTCTTTTTGGGTACGTTGTTCGCAGTTTTTAATGTCGTCGTCGCCAATAAAGCGACTGCATAAATTTTCTGGATTTACGGGTTCAAGGGCAAATGCAAGAAAGGGGATGCAGGCGATGGGAAGCAGGGATTGAAAGACAAGTTTCAGAGAAGGTTTGCCAAGCAAACTCATGAAGCCACCTTGATTTTAAATAAAACAGAATACATTGCTTTCAGCATATCCGGATCATAGCGACCCGCTAATTTTTCTTTCATCATCGTCACGGCATCTAGTGGAGTCATCGGCACATTGTAGGAGCGCTGTGTGGTCATTGCGTCGTAGGTGTCGGTGATCGCCACAATGCGTGCGAATGGATGGATTTCATCCGCGATCAGTTGTTGAGGATAGCCATTGCCAGACCACGATTCATGATGTTCAAAGCACGCGGCTTTGATCGCGTCACTGATGTTGGGATGATTGTTAAGAATAACTAAGCCGTACTGAGGATGCATTTTCATTTGTTCCCACTCAGCATCCGTCAGTCCGCCTTTTTTACACAAGATATCTAGGCTGACATTACGTTTGCCGATGTCGTGAAACAATGATCCGACACCCAGCTCTTCCAAGGTTTTCGCGTCATAACCAAGGGCTTTGCCTAAACCCAAAGAGTAAATGCTGACATCCAGGGAGTGATTGTAAGTGTAAAAATCATGACCCGACAAAGAGATCATAAAGCCCATAGCTTCTGGGGCATGCTCCATCAAATCGATAAAGTCTTTGATGATCGGACGCGAGTCATCAAGGGCTTTGTTGACGTCAGGATTTTCGAAAAGATCTTCCATCAAGGCGACAGAGGATTCGCGCAAGATCGCCGCTTTTTCAAACGGATTAATCAGACTTGAGTTCATTTCTTCGCGAACCCAGTCGCGATAGGTTTGTTTGTCTTCCGCTTTCACAAAGAACGAATCCCCTGTGTCACGACCGTGCAAGGTTTTAATCTTGCCATCGGAAAGACGGTCGCCAGCACGTAAATACAGAATATGTTTCCCATCCACTAAGACAAAAATGTCAAAAGTGGTGACTTTATCGGGGCGAATAGTATTCAAACGAATACGAAAGAAAGAAGCGTTCTCCATAGCAAAATTCTGCCATGGATACATTGACTTAGGAACAAATTCCTGAATAATCGAAGGCGATGGCCCTTCGTCTAGACACTTCCATTCAATACCTTAAAGGAGTCGGCCCCAAGCTTGGCGATCTCTTCTCTCGGAAGGGGTTAAAGACCTTGGGCGACCTCTTAGAGTTCTATCCGAGAGCCTATGAAGACCAGAGGGCCGCTCGTAACATTGCCAGTCTCAAAGCGGACGATATTGTCAGTATTAAGGCCCAAGTTGCGACAGTTCACAGTGTCAATATGGGGCGATCCACACGCAAGATGTTTGATGTGGTGGTCCGCGATGCTTCCGGACAAATTCATTGCAAGTACTTCCGCGTGCCTTACAAAGGGTATTTTGAAAGATTTAAACCCTACACCGATGTGCGCGTTGTCGGTAAAGTCACTGAATACCGTGGTCGCTTGGAATTTCATCATCCCGACATCCGTGACATCGAGCCAGAGGACGAGACAAAAGATGCCTTGATTCCTCTGTACACGGAAATCGAAGGGCTTGCGACGGCTAAAATTATGAAGCTGGTGCGCGCAGCTTTTGTGCAGATGGAAGAGTGGCCGGAAGAAGCTTTGCCAAAGTGGATCCTGCAGAAATACTCTTTAAAGCCGCGCAAGGATGCCTTAAGAGAAATTCATTATCCAGATCCAGAAAAAGCGGCTGAATACGCTGAATTTAAAAGTGCTGCGCAACGAAGAATCATCTTCGATGAGTTCTTTTGGCTAGAGCTTTACCTGGCGTCGCGCAAAGTCGGCTTTAAAAAATCCGGAGCGCCACAGATTCAAAATAAAGGCACTCAGCTTAAGGCCTTAGAAAAAAATCTGCCCTTTGCCATGACCGGCGCACAAAAAAGAGTTTTCGCCGAGATCAAAGAGGACTTAGAAAAAGCTCAACCTATGCATCGCATGGTGCAAGGGGATGTGGGCAGTGGCAAGACCCTGGTGTGCTTTATGGCGGCGACCTACGCGGCAGAAAGTGGTTTTCAGTCTTGCTTGATGGCGCCAACAGAAATCTTAGCCGAGCAGCACTTTAAAAACGCCCAAAAAGTTTTGCAACCTTTGGGGGTGCGCTTAGGTCTGCTTTTGGGAAAGAGCAAAGCTTCAGAACGCAAACAAGTTTTAGCGGCTTTGCAGGCGGGTGAAATTGATTTGATTATTGGCACCCATGCCCTGATCGAAGATGAAGTGCAGTTTGCAAACTTAGGTTTGGTGATCATTGACGAACAACATCGTTTCGGGGTCGAACAAAGGGGGGTATTAAAAAACAAAGGCCAGTCTCCGCATTTCTTAGTGATGACGGCGACGCCGATTCCACGAACTTTGGCGATGACCGTGTATGGTGATTTAGATGTGTCAATCATCGACGAAATGCCCGCGGGGCGCAGTCCGATTCAAACTCGAGCGACCTTTGAAAGTAAGCGACCGCAAGCTTTGAATTTTATGTTGGAACAGTTGCAAAAAGGCCGCCAAGCTTACATCGTTTATCCCTTGGTTGAAGAAAGCGAAAAAATTGATCTAAAAGATGCGGTGTCTGAATACGAAAAACTCAAAGTTCAATTCCCGCAGGTGAAGTTTGGTCTGTTGCACGGAAAAATGAAGGCTGATGAAAAAGACCAAGTCATGACCCAGTTTCGCAATCAAAAAATCCAAGTCCTGGTTTCAACCACGGTGATCGAAGTCGGCGTCGATGTGCCTAACGCCAATATCATGATCATCGAGCACGCTGAACGCTTTGGTCTGTCACAACTGCATCAGTTGCGGGGGCGGGTCGGCCGTGGAGAGCACAAAAGTTTCTGTATTTTGATTATGGGCTATGCCGTTTCTGAAGAAGGCAAGCAGCGCACGGAAATGATGGAAAAAACCTCGGATGGTTTTAAAATTGCCGAATTTGATTTAGAAATGCGTGGCCCGGGGGAATTCATGGGGACGCGCCAATCAGGATTGTCCGGTTTTAAGTTAGCCAACTTGGTTCGTGACATGTCGGTCCTGCAGCAAGCCCGAGAAGCAGCTTTTGAAGTTCTAAAAAAAGATCCAAAACTTTCTTATGTAGAGAATCAAGGTTTGCGCGAAGAGCTTTTGCGTGAACACGGTCCCACCGCACTTGCTGGTATCGCGTAAGCAAGCACATCCAGAAATTTTATTTTCACTTGTGTTGAAAAATATTTTTTGTCATCCTGAACGCAGAACACAAGGATGTGCTCGATGAAAAATACATTGGTTAGTTTTATAGTTGGTTCTTTCTTCTTTTCTTGCGTCTCTTCGGCTGCACCAGCGAACTATAAGGTCAGCATGCGGGTGGGGCTTAAAGGTCAGTCACCGATTTCAATTAATACGATCGCTAAAGCGGGTAAGAAAAGTTATGTCAGTCAGTTTTCAGATGACGGGCAGACAGAAACTTTGGTCACTGTTTTTGCGAAAAAATCTCAAGTTAAAAAACAAGATGGTTTGTTGATGGATGTCTCCGTGACCAAACGTGTGCGTGGCGAAATGAAAATACAAGAAAAAGCGCAGATGTTTGCCCCAGAAAATCAAGAAACCGAGTTCGGCATGAACTCCCGCGGGAAAACTTCTGGCAATCTTTCACTTGCGGTGATGACTCACCGACTGTAGAGCAATCACTCACTGCGGCATAAGAATTCTTTGCGCCTCGACTTCTGTCGTGATCTGATTTTTTCCGTAGAGGGGGAAATCATGAATCAACTTGTGAAAAACATCACGGGTTCCGTTGTCTGTACTTTGCTTTTTGCAGGGGCGGCACAAGCAGGAACTGTCCTGAAAATGAATGCCGGCTTTATCGACACGCAGAAGGCAGCAAATACGTATGCCACTCTGTGGTCTGCAGAATCTGCACCGAGCGAATTCATCGTGCAATTTAAAACGGCGATCACCGAGTCGGATAAAGCAGCCTTAGGGAAAAGCTTTGAAGTTTTCGGTTATCTTCCTGAAGACGCTTTGGTCGTGCGCGGCACTTACGCAAACCTTATCAACTTCAAAAATGCCCATCCTCAAGTGCAAGCGGTGGTTAAGTACTTGCCATCTTATAAAGTCAGCACACAGTTTTCAGCGGCGAGCATTTTTAACAAAGACACGGTTCAAAGTGTTCTAATTAAAGCGTTCAAATCGTCTGAAGGCGAATCAATTGCGCGCAAAATCACCGCTTTAAATCCTCAAGTACAACTTCAAGTTGTTGACGGAAAGTACATCACGGCTTTGCTTCCACGCGGAGCAGTTGCTCAAGTGGCAATGCTTACGGGGGTTGAAAATATTCAGCCGACTCCACAAATCGAATCATTCCATTTTGCGATGGATGAAGATCTCACAGGTACAGTAAAAGCTACTGCCGCTGGAGATTATTCTGATTTGACGGGTGATGAACCAGGCACAAAAGTAATGAAGTTCAGCGCGGCATGGGCGATGGGTTACACTGGTCGCGGGCAAACAGTTTCTATGGCCGACACGGGTTTGGATTCTGGTGACGCAGCAACTGTGCACCAAGATTTTAAAGGCGCTGTGGTTTCTGGTTATCCTTTCGGTTTGTGGTCCAAATCTTGGGAAGATCCGATGGGACACGGAACACACGTTGCCGGTTCTGTTTTAGGACGTGGCACAGCTTCAAATGGCCTGCTTAAAGGGGGCGCTTACGAAGCAAACATGGTGGCTGAAGGCATGTGGTCGCCGATGCTTAAAAACTTAAGTGTTCCATCAAAACTAGGCGACTTGTTTGCCAAAGCTTATGCTGATGGAGCCCGCATTCACACCAACTCTTGGGGTGGCGCGCGCAGCTTCGGGGCTTATGATAACTTTGCCGTGCAAGTTGACGAATGGCTTTACGCTAATCCTGATATGTTAGTTTTGTTTGCAGCTGGTAACAGTGGTGCGGATAAAAACAAAGACGGACGTATTGATGCGGACTCTATGGCGTCTCCAGGAACAGCGAAAAACGTTCTGACTGTGGGTGCTTCTGAAAATAAAGTGACAACAGGTGGTATCCAAGTTCCGATCAGCAAACTCAGAGCCGCTAAAGACGAGTGGCCTGCAGAGCCGATCTACAGTGATTACATCTCTAATAACGAAAATGGTTTGGCGATGTTCTCTTCCCGTGGACCAACGACTGATGGTCGCGTGAAACCCGACATCGTAGCGCCGGGTACGAACATCCTCAGCGTAAAATCACAAGTTAAAGACGCGTCTGATTTATGGGGCGCTTACAATCCGAACTATGCATGGTCGGGTGGTACGTCGATGGCAACACCATTGACAGCGGGTGCTGCGGCAGTTGCTCGCCAAGTTCTGGTTGAAAAATTGGGAATGCAAAATCCCTCAGGTGCGATGATGAAAGCCGTGATGATTCACACGGCAGTTGATATGTATCCTGGTCAGTTCGGTGAAGTAGGGGCGGCTCGTGGGCAAGAAATCCTGACGCGCAGACCAAACTCAGACGAAGGCTATGGCCGTGTCGATGTGGCGAATATCGCGAATTTGGGTTCACAAACTAAATTGATCGACAACCGCCAAGGTGTCGCTCAAGGGGCTGAAGTTGTTTATGAGTTCACATTAACTCGCCCAGGGAAGCTGTATGCGAACTTGGTTTGGACGGATGCTCCAGGCTCTGTCAATGCGGCTCAAGCTTTGGTGAATGACTTGGATTTGGTGCTGACTTTGCCGAACGGACAAACTTTGAGCCCTAACGATCATATCAACAACCTTGAAATGATCGAAAAGGACGGTTTGCCGGCTGGAAACTACAAGTTGGCGGTTAAAGGTTACAAAGTTCCGCAAGGAAAAGGCGGCGTCCAATCGTTTGCCTTGGCTTTCACGGCTCAATAGCTTCAAGTACATCAGTTAAGTATTTGATATTAATGAATAAGGCTCGGGGTTCCCTGGGCCTTATTTTTTTGAATAATTGCTCTGAAATTATTTCCTTACACGCTGCTCCCGTTTGATAACTCGTGTCAAATTTGATAGAACTAGCTCGGTTGCGACCCTATCAATTTCAGGGGGAGGTTCTTGATGCAGACGTTTAATATCGGTGATAATGCAGTATATCCCGGCTACGGCGTTGTTAAAGTGGTTTCTATTGAAACCAAAGAAATGTTGGGCACTAAGACGACATTCTACAATATGCAACTAGTGGACACGGGCCTGAAAATCATGATCCCGACGACGAACGTTAAGTCTGCAGGGCTTCGTCCGATCATCTCTAAGACAGAAGCTGCCCGCGTGGTAGGCATTCTTAAAGAAAAAGACATCAAAATCGATAATCAAACTTGGAACCGTCGTTACCGTGAATACATGGAAAAGATTAAAACCGGTTCAGTTTTTGAAATTGCTGAAGTTTTACGCGATTTGTTCCTTCTAAAAGCAGACAAAGAGCTTTCATTCGGCGAACGCAAGATGCTTGATTCTGCTCGTACACTTCTTTTGAAAGAGCTTACTTTGGCAACGAGCCAAGAAGAGTTGTTCAAAGAAGAAGAAGTAAAAGCAATCTTCGGTATCACAGGCTAACCAGCGCTGGACGAAGTTTAAAAAAGATAATAGGTTTAAGGCTTGATTTCGATCAGGCCTTTTTTTTGCCCTGATCGGTCCCTCAGCTCGGAGCTATTATGACCTCTCAAAATTCATCGGAAGTTCGTGTTCGTTTTGCGCCCTCACCAACGGGTTATTTACACGTGGGTGGAGCAAGAACAGCTCTTTACAATTATCTTTTCGCTAAGAAAAATGGCGGCAAGTTCATCTTACGCATTGAAGATACCGATGAGGCTCGTTCCACGGAAGAATCATTGCGTGGTGTGGTCGATGACTTGGCTTGGCTGGGCCTGAAATGGGATGAGGGTGTCGATCCTGTCACTTTGAAAGACTTCGGCCCCTACGGTCCTTATCGGCAAAGTGAGCGCCTAGATATTTACAAAAAACATGCGGATCAGTTGTTGAAAGACGGCAAAGCTTACTACTGCTTTTTGACCGACGCAGAAATTGAACAGCAACGTGAAGCGAATAAAGCTGCTGGCAATTTTCATGTGAATTCTCCTTACCAAGATTGGCCTTTAGAAAAAGCTTTAGAACATATCAAGGCAGGCAACTCGGCTGTTGTGCGTTTTAAAACCAAGGGTCTGCAAAAAGATTATATCCTGAACGACCTTGTTCGCGGTGAAGTGAAATTCCCGTCAGACATGGTCGGTGATTTCGTTTTGCTTCGTTCGGGTGGGATGCCTGTTTATAACTTTTGCTGTGTGGTGGATGATTGCTTGATGAAGATGACCCATATCTTCCGTGCCGAAGAACATCTGCCAAATACTTTACGCCAATTGATGATCTATCAAGGTCTTGGTTGGAAGACGCCAGAGTTTGGGCATATTTCTTTAATCTTAGATGAAGACCGCCAAAAATTATCAAAACGTAAAGGTGCCGTGGCATGCGGAATTCTAAAGCAGGAAGGGTATTTAAACTCTGCTGTTTTGAATTACATCGCGTTGTTGGGGTGGTCACACCCCGAAGAAAAAGAAATCTTATCAGTCGATGACATGATCAAAGCATTCGACATCAGTCGTTTAAATCCTTCGGGCGCGATCTTTGACCGCGTGAAGTTTAAATGGATGAACTCAATGCATTTGCGTGCTCTGCCAAATGCAGAGCTGTGGCAAGCAATTCAGCCGTATTTGGCCAAGGAAAACATGCAGCTCCCGCAAGATCCCGCATGGCAGGATAAGTCTTTAAACTTGTTTAAACCTTATATGGAAATCTTAGCTGACGCTGTGGAACTGTATCGTCCCTTAGATGATAAATCCTATGTGATTTTGCCCGAGGCCGATGAGACTTTGAAGTGGGAACCAACCAAGGCTGTTTTGACGGCGTGGAGTGATCTTGTTAAAGCTCACCCGTCAGATTATATGAGCGAAGAAGAATTTTTGAAGTATCAAGATGAAGTTAAAAATAAAACGGGCGCTAAAGGCAAAAATCTTTTCATGCCGATTCGTGTGGCCGTCATTGGTAAGCCGCATGGAGCAGAATTAAAAATTCTGGTGCCGTTGTTGAAAAAATCTTCGTTAGTAGCGCGTGCCGAACAGGCTCTTTCTAAAACATAGGTGAGTAAAGACATGTCTTTGAAAATATACAGCACTTTAAGTCGTCAAGCGGAAGAGTTTAAACCCCTGACTCCGGGTGAAGTAAAAATTTATGTCTGTGGTCCTACGGTTTATAACTTTCTGCACGTGGGAAATTTCCGCGGTGTTGTGTTTTTCAATTTGGTGCGCAATTGGTTGGAAGAATCCGGCTATAAAGTTCAGTACGCTCTGAATTTTACTGACGTTGATGATAAAATTATCGCTAAGGCCAATGAAATCGGCAAAACAGCCAGCGAAGTTTCTGAATTGTACATTGCTGAATATAAAAAAGACTTTGCCGCTTTGGGTTTGCGCCCGCATGATTTCAACCCGAAGGTGACCGAACACATGGAAGGTATCCGTGCGGTTATTGGTAAACTTATTGAAAACAAAGTGGCTTACGAAGTTTCCGGCGACGTGAATTACTCCGTCAGTGCTTTTGAGGGTTACGGTAAGTTGAGTGGCCGTAAAATTGAAGACCAACAAGCTGGTTCACGTATCAGTGTAGATACGAAAAAACAAAGTGCGGAAGACTTTGCGCTGTGGAAGTCAGCAAAGCCTGGCGAGGTCTCTTGGCCTTCGCCATGGGGGCCGGGGCGTCCGGGCTGGCACATTGAGTGCTCAGCTATGATCAAAGACATTTTCGGTGATCAAATTGATATTCATGGCGGTGGAATGGATTTGATTTTCCCGCATCATGAAAATGAAATTGCACAATCCGAAGGTTGCACGCACAAACAATTCGTCCAGTACTGGATGCATTGGAACATGATCAACTTTGGCGCGCAAAAAATGTCGAAGTCTTTGGGTAACATCGTTTCTTTACGTGAATTCTTAGAAGTTAATCCGGCGGAAGTTTACAAGTGGATGATGCTAAGTGTGCATTATCGCAGCGTCAGTGATTTCTCT
>CAMLMF010000058.1 GCA_946480995.1 uncultured Bdellovibrio sp.
AAACAATGACTCATTAGAAGTTTTTTGTTAGGATACAAAAATGTCTTCAAAAAACGATTGCGGCCAGGCTCAAAATCACGGGAACTGTCAGACATGCGGCATGCGCATGGACAGCTTATTATGCTCTTCTCCAGACGTCCTCTTGATGATGGAAAAAGCCCGCGTGTCCTGTCGCTTTAAAGCTGGCCAAGTGATTTTTTACGCCGGCAACGATCCTTTGGGGATTTTCACTATTCAATCAGGCTTAGTTAAATTGGAAGTCACCAGCACGACCGGAGCTGCGCACACTTTGCGTTTAGTGGGACCTGGGGGAGCTTTAGGTTATCGTTCGATGTTTGCTTCGGAACCCTATCATGCCTCTGCCGTGGCCGTCGAAGACTGCGAACTGTGTTTTGTGCCTAAAGCAGAAATCATGAACATCTTCAAAGAACATCCTGAACTTGCGATGAAACTGCTGTCGCATATTTCAAAAGATTTGCGCCTGGCTGAAGAAAAGTGGATGGATCAAATGGATAAGGGCGCACCAGAGCGCATCGCTGAAGCCTTGCTTTTCTTGCAAGATCACTTCACGCATCAAAATTGGACTCGTCGTGAAATTGCCCAATGGGCAGGCACTACCCCTGAAACCGTGATTCGCACCTTAGCTAACTTTGAAAAAGACGGCCTGATTGACCAAACAGATGGTCGCAACATTCGCATCCTGTCCCGGGATAAGCTGCGCGAACGCGCTGAAGCTCAATAGACTCAATTTAGGACATTCCTCTGCAACGTTTTGACCCATTCCCTCCACCGGGTGGGCCTAGTATGTTCGTTTTTTTGCCACATTTCATTAATTTAACAAACTATGACTGCCGTCATAGATCCTTATTGATCTGATGGGCATATTGGACTCAGATGGAGAGCGTGAAAATGGAACTCAAGTTAAACACACACTGTGGCTATTGTGGCATCCCGACGTCGGGTGCTGAATACTGCTGTCGTGCGTGTGAAATGTTGAGCACTCAAGTCCAAGCACTGCCGATCCTATCGCAGCAGCAAAATCCGTTTTCGTACTTAGACCAAGCCGACTTTAAAGACATCTATCGCCACAAATCCCACGATGACTTTAACTTCCTTTTTTTCGCCGAAGGCCTACACTGTTCTTCGTGTGTCCACTTATTAGAAAAATTGCCTAGCTTCTATAACGGCATCTTGCGCGCGCGAGTGAACTTCGGTCAATCGACCGTCGCCGTAGAACTTGCCGACTCAGCCTCCCTTGCGCAAACCGCCCACGTCATTCAAGAGCTAGGTTACAAACCCACTTTGATATCTGCCCATGACAACTTGGCAGAAAAATACAAAGACGAAAACCGTTCACACTTAAAACGTATTGCTGTCGCGGGCTTTTGTGCCGGCAACATCATGCTTTTCGTGATCCCTGTGTACGCAGGTCTGGCAGGAACCTGGGCGCAAATTTTTAATCTTCTAAGTTTTCTGTTATTTTTGCCTATTTTATTTTACAGCGCAGTCCCCTTTTATCGCGGTGCCTGGAACTCTTTAAAATACCAAGTGATCAATGTCGACTTGCCTATCGCCATTGCGATGCTTTCGGGCTTCGCACTTTCCACTGTGAATTTGCTTCGCGGTGATGGGGCAATTTATTACGACAGCACTGCAAGTTTTATGTTTTTTATTTTGTCAGCTCGCTATCTTTTAAAACGCGTGCAACAAAATTACCTTTCCCCGACACGGGTGAAATCGTTCTTTAAAACCGAAAAATATATCTTATTAGAAGATGGCCAAGAAAAAAGCATCCCCTGGTCTGTGGCCAAAGTGGGTGACCTTTTAAAAGTACAACGTCATCAAAATTTACCGTCCGATTGCACCTTAGAATCAGCACAGGCCACTTTGGATATGTCTTTATTTAATGGTGAATCCTTGCCAAAAACTTTTTCAAAAGGCATGGGGCTTTTTGCCGGCACCAAAGTTTTAGACGCAGAAATTGTTGTGCGTGTGCAAGTGCCGTTTAGCGAAAGCAAATTGGGACAACTGTTAAGTCAGCTTGATCAAGGGGCGATTCAAAAGAGTCAGTTCGTTTCGTTGTCGGACCGTTTGGCGCAAAAACTGATCGTCACGGTCTTTGCCATCGCCTTGATCTTTTTTGTTCTTTACTTACAAGTCAATCCAACCGAAGCCTTCAATCGCTCTTTGGCTTTGATCGTTTTGGCCTGCCCTTGTGCTTTGGCCTTTGGTTCCCCTTTGACTTTTGGCTTGGCACTAAAAAAGGCGCAACGCTTGGGGATTCTTTTAAAAGATGCCACCAGCCTGGAACGCGTTTTAAAAATAAAAAATGTCTTCTTTGATAAAACCGGCACTTTGACAGAGGGGAACTTGCAGTTATCCCACTCAGAACCGGCGCAGATCTCTGAGGAAATGAAAAAAATTATTCTGATCTTGGAAGCGCCCTCATACCACCCCATTGCTTTTGCCCTACGCCAAGCTTGGAGCCAGCAACACGCTCTGCCTTCAGTCCACAATGCCCAAGAAATTTTAGGTCGTGGTGTGCGCGGTGTGATTGACGGTCACACTTATGAAATCCGCCACCTCTCAGAAAGTCTGCATGAGGTTGAAACTGCCATTGAGGTGGTCAAGGATGGCGAAAGTATTTGTCGTCTTTATTTTGTGGACGTGATCCGTCAGGAATCTCGCGCCTCGGTCCTGCGCTTACAACGTCAAGGCATTCAGTGTTTCATTTTGTCGGGAGACAAAAAAGCTCGCACTTACCAAGTGGCGGAAGCCTGCGGTATTCCACGGGCCCAAGCCTTTGGTGAACTTTTCCCTGAAGATAAAAAATCTTTCTTAGAAAAACACTCGGACACTTGCATGATCGGCGACGGCGCCAACGATTCTTTAAGTTTGCAAATGGCCGACGTCGGGATTGCAGTGAAAGGCAGCGTAGATCTTAGCCTGCAAAGCGCGGACATTTATTTCATGCGCGGAGGCCTAACGCCGCTCTTTGATTTAATGGACTTATCGCAACAAACACGTAAAGTTTTAGTACGGAATTTAACTATTTCTTTGGTTTACAATAGTGTCGGCGGAGTTTTAGCACTGCTTGGATTTATCAATCCGATGATGGCTGCGATCTTAATGCCGATCAGTTCTTTGGCGATTATTTTGTCATCTCTGTGGGGGTTAAGATGAATATTATAACTTTGATGATCCCCATGGCGTTACTTTTAGGGATTGGTTTCGTGTTTGCCTTTCTCTGGGCCACCTCCAAGGGTCAGTTTGATGACCTGGAAACACCTGCACATAGAATTTTAAGTGATGATAACGAAAGGAAAAAATCGTGAACACAACAGGAAATCTCATCGAGAAGATTTACTACGATGATGATATCGTCAAAAAATTTACCCTGGCGACCATGATCTGGGGGGGAGCAGCCTTCCTCTTTGGTCTTATCGCCGCCTTGCAACTTGCCTATTGGCCGATGAATGCCAATTTGGAATGGATCACCTTCGGACGCTTAAGACCTCTGCACACCAATGCTGCGATTTTTGCCTTTGCCGGAAATGCGATCTTTGCCGGGATCTACCATTCTTCCCAAAGACTTTTGAAAACGCGCATGTTTTCAGATGTGCTGTCACGAATTCATTTTTGGGGCTGGCAATTAATTATTCTTTCTGCAGCCATCACCTTGCCATTGGGTTACACCCAATCCAAAGAATACGCAGAGCTTGAGTGGCCGATTGATATCGCGATCGCTTTGATCTGGGTTGTTTTTGCCGTGAACTATTTTATGACTTTAAAAGTTCGCCGCGAAAAACACATGTACGTCGCCATTTGGTTTTACATTTCAACGATTATCACAGTGGCCGTATTGCACATTGTGAATTCGATTGAAATTCCAGTGACGTTCTTGCAGTCCTATCCAGTGTATGCAGGTATTCAAGATGCCTTGGTGCAATGGTGGTACGGACATAATGCGGTGGCGTTCTTCTTAACGACTCCGTTCTTGGGTTTGATGTATTACTATGTGCCGAAAGCAGCGAATCGTCCGGTATATTCTTACCGCTTATCGATCGTGCATTTCTGGGCCTTGGTATTTATTTATATTTGGGCAGGCCCGCATCACTTGCTTTACACTTCATTGCCAGAATGGGCGCAGACTTTAGGAATGATTTTCTCAATCATGCTGTGGGCGCCATCTTGGGGTGGGATGATCAATGGTCTTTTAACTTTAAAAGGCTCTTGGCATTTGCTGCGTACAGAACCGCTTATTAAATTCTTCGTCGCTGCTTTGACCTTCTATGGTATGTCGACTTTCGAAGGACCTTTGCTTTCAATTAAATCCGTTTCAGCTTTAGGTCACTATACCGACTGGATCATTGGTCACGTGCATTCCGGTGCGCTCGGTTGGAATGGTATGCTTTCATTCGGGATGATTTATTATCTTGTCCCACGCTTATGGAAAACAGAATTGTTCTCTAAAAAACTTTTAGAGAATCACTTCTGGATCAGTCTGACTGGTGTCTTGCTCTATTACATCTCAATGGTCGTCGCTGGTATCACACAAGGTTTGATGTGGTTGGCGGTGGATAAAGAAGGTAACTTGGTTTACCCAGACTTTATCGAAACTGTCGTGCGCATCGTGCCACTTTATTGGGTGCGTGCTTTAGGTGGTTTGCTATTCGTCACCGGTTTCTTGATCATGTGTTACAACATTTACAAAACAATCAAGCTGGCTCCGAAAAGTGTACCTGACGTTGCCGTCTCTGTTGAACGCACTGGCTTTGATGAAAAGCCAAAAGAAGCACACAGAAAACTTGAAGGCATGGGCTTGGTTTTCTCTGTTCTGGCTTTCTTGGCGATTGCTGTGGGTTCAGTGATTGAGATCTATCCGACTCTTTCGTTGCACAAATACGTCAATCCAAACAACATGACAGATCCTTACACTCCGCTAGAGCTTGCCGGTCGTGATTTGTACTTGAAAGAAGGCTGTTACGTCTGCCACTCACAGCAAATTCGTCCGATCGCTGCCGAAGTATTACGTTACGGTCCCGCCTCAACAATTGAAGAGTCCATGTACGATCACCCGTTCCAATGGGGTTCAAAACGTACGGGGCCGGACTTGTCTCGCATCGGTAAGAAATATCCAAACCTATGGCACTACAGCCATATGATGGATCCGCGCGCAGTAACTCCAAAAAGTATCATGCCGAACTATCCATGGTTGGCTGAGAAAAATACGGACTTCCTTGTCTTGCGCAGAAAATTGTCAGTGATGAAACAATTGGGCGTTCCTTACGAACAAGACGTCATTGCCAATGCTGACATCCACGCCCAAAAACAAGCGCAGCAAATCGCTGCAGATCTTGAAGCCAATGGAGCACCTAAAGGCTTAGAGAAAAAAGAGATCGTGGCCTTGATTGCTTACTTACAAGCACTAGGTCAGAAAGGAAAAGCACAATGAAACAACTAGGGTTGGCCTATTTTACCGACACTCATTTGACAGCGCTGGGCCTTTTGATTTTCTTCTTTTTCTTTGTTGGTGTGTTGTTCTGGGTTTATCGCAAATCCAGCACTTCACTGTATCACCGCATGGAACAAATGCCTTTGTTGAAAGACGGAGAATAACATGAGCGACAAACAAGACAAGTTTCACGAATATGACGGCATTATCGAACATGATAATCCACTGCCAATGTGGTGGCTGTGGACTTTCTTCTTAACGATTATTTTCGCCTTCGTTTACTATATTCACTACGAACTAGGCGGCGGCGGCTTAACTCTAAAACAAGAACTTGCCGTGGCGATGAAAGAAATCGAACACACTAAGGCAGGTGCTAATGCGTCGGCTCCGATGGAAACAGAAGAGTCCCTTGCTGCAGCCTTTGGCAAAGACGGCATTTTGGAGTTGGGTGCAGCACAATTCACCGCGAAGTGTGCTTCTTGCCACGGTCCGCAACTGCAAGGTTTGATTGGTCCGAACTTGACTGATAAGTTCTGGATACACGGCAAAGCGACACGCATGGACATCGTCAAGGTGATCCGCGAAGGAGTTGCTGAAAAAGGCATGCCTCCATGGGGGCCAGTAATGAAAAAAGATGAGATCTATGCCGTCACGGCATACATCATCTCGAAAAAAGGTTCTAACCCTGCGGGTGCGAAAGAACCACAAGGAGAAGCTGTCGAATGAACTCACTAGATCCAGGCAAACTGACCAGCGTCGACGAACATGGGGATCATCTAACGATCATCCCCGCCGAAGTGAAAGGTTTCTTTCGTCGGCATCGCACTTGGAGCCAAACAGTTTTGCTTGTGATCTTTTTGATTATTCCTTGGACGACTTTTAACGGTCATCAGACAATTCTTCTGAATATACCCCAAAGAGAGTTCGCTCTGTTTGGGGTTTTGTTTAAAGCCCATGATGCTCCGTTGCTGTTTTTTATTTTCGGAACTTTGGCTTTGGGTTTGGCTTTTGTCACTTCTATTTGGGGCCGCGTATGGTGCGGTTGGGCCTGCCCTCAGACTGTCTTTATTGATGGTGTCTATCGCCGTATCGAACAATGGACTGAAGGAAATTATTTAAAGCGCCGGGCGTTGCGCGACGGACCGATGACCTTTGAAAAGTTCCGCCGCACAGGCTTGAAATGGTTTTTATTTTTTGTTGTCTCTTCACTTATTGCCCACAGTTTTATCGCGTACTTCGTCAGTGCTGAAGAATTAGTGCGCATGACCCAACTGCCACCGTCAGAAAATATGACGTATTTTATTTTGGTGACGTTCTTTACCGCGGCGATCCTTTTCGACTTCGGTTGGTTCCGGGAACAGTTCTGCGTCATCATGTGTCCTTATGGACGTATTCAATCTGTTTTATTAGATCAAAAATCTATGGCCGTCGTTTACGATGTGCAAAGAGGCGAACCCCGCAAAGGCAAAGCCCCCGCGGGACAACCTGCCGGGGACTGTGTCGCCTGCAATCGCTGCGTGCAAGTCTGCCCGACTGGCATTGATATTCGTAATGGTCTGCAAATGGAATGCATCGCTTGCACGGCCTGTGTGGACGCTTGCGATGAAATCATGGAAAAAGTCAAAAAGCCCAAAGGGCTTATTCGTTATGACACCTTAGACGGCAGCAAAATTTCATTATTTAAACCCCGTTCGCTTATTTACATGGTCGCTATCGTCAGTTTAATTATTGGCTTAGGCTATGCTGTGACCACGCGAGAACCCGCGCATTTTACAATTTTGCGTGGCGCAGGTTTACCGTATTCGTATGTGAAAAATGCAGCGGGCGAAGAAATTATCCTGAATCAATTTCGTGTGCATATTCAGAATCAAGGGACGGAAGCGGCTCTTTACGAATTAAGCCTGCCTGCGGAAATCTTAGCTGAAGGTGTGGAAATCAACGTCGCTGAAAATCCCATGCACCTAGGTGCCAACGAGTTCCGTGAGTGGTACTTCTTTGTGCGTGTTCCGCCCCCAGTTTTACTGAAATACCAAGGCAAATTGAAAACTCAGTTAAAAATTCGCGACTTGAATCACAGCAATTACTCTGCCAGCCGCGAACTGATTTTGGTGGGCCCTAAAGAGTGACAACATCGGCGTTACTTCTAGCCTTAGGCATTTTGTCTTCGAGCTTTTTCGGCAGCTGGCACTGTGCCGGGATGTGCGGACCGATCGCCACACTGATGGCACAGCGAAAAAATCTGTGGAGTTATCATCTTGGGCGCTTTTTTTCCTATATCACTCTTGGTGTCTTGGCGGGAAGTTTAGGACAATTTTTTTTAAATAGTGAATTTGTGATGCTCAGATGGATATCCGCCGCTTTGATGGCCACAGCCCTTTTATTCACGGGCCTGTCGTTAATTTTTCCGCAATACTTATCAGGCGCAAGCAAACCCGACTCGATTCGCACGAAGCTGTGGAACCTGACCAAAAAAATCCAATCCTTTCATTTGGGCCGCTCCGGATTTGCGGTGGGCCTGTTAACTATTTTTCTGCCATGCGGTTGGCTTTACACTTACGTGATGGCAGCCATTGCCACGCGCAGCCCTTGGGCTGGGGGCCTGACACTTTTCCTATTTTGGCTAGGGGGCATCCCGGCTTTAGTCGCATTGCCAATGATGATCCGCCAAACCATTCAATCTGCGGGGCTTCGCCACCAAAGAATCGCGGGAGTCGTCTTGTTAATTTCAGGTTTGTATTCCGTCGCAAGCTTTATGTTTTTCCACTAAACCAAGCCCCTTTTCTGCAACCGTAAAAATTTATTGAATCTGTGCTTTGTTTGTTTAGACTTAAAATCATGAAAAAACTCATCATCACAACGTCAATATTTATCGCCCTTTTATCAACCTCTGCTTTCGCCCAAAAAAAAGCCAAAGCTCAAACCGCAAAAGAGCCAGCAAAAAGTTCCGCTCCTGCAGAAATAGCCCCGGTCACTCCGGCTGAACCCGTAACAGCAGAAACGGCTTCACCCGTCGCCGTTGAACCCGAAGCTATGGCTCCTAGTGACGGAAGTCTCACAGCATGGCCAAGAAGTTTGATTGGTGTCTATGGAGGTCTTGGCTTACCGCACCTGTTAACAGTAGGTCTTGAATATTTAGATCAATCTAAAATGTGGTCGGTCGCGGGTTCTGTTGGTGGATTTACCGTAAAACCCAAAGATGAAGTTAACGACAAAGAAGAAATTTCTCTGGGCAGTATCGCGCTGGAAGCTCGCTACTTTCCTTTAGCATCTTCTTTCTATGTGGCGATGGCCGCCGGAGCCCAAGGTGTAAAAGCTAAAAAAACGGTCGTATACAACCTAGAAACAGCGACACCTGAAGCACGAGTGAACAGTTCTTACGTCACACCTAAAATCGGTTGGTTCTGGCAATTCAACTCAGGCCTAAATTTCGGTATGGAGCTGGGCGCACAAATTCCACTTTCCACAAAAGTGGAGCTGGAAGACGGCACCACCAACGCGACCGTCTTGGCAAATCCTGACTATATAAAAGCGAAACAAGATGCCAAAGATATCGCCGACAGAGTTGGCAAAATGGTTCTGCCCCACGCTATGATCCGTCTTGGTTACGCGTTCTAATTTCAAAATTAAAAAATACTTTCACCCGACGGCAAAGACATCCTCTTTGCCGTTTTTTATAAAAACCCTGTCTAACGCAAGCCACATAAAACTATCGTGAAGATTCTTTCCGTCGCGTAATGAAGTTTCTGTCAGTCCACAAGGGAAACTCGCACGAAAGCGGCTTTCTCTTGTAGCGAAATTCCCCACTGATTAGTCTGTCTCCAGGTAAAATAGATCTTTCTGATCCCAACCTACAAGGAGACCCCCATGAGATTCTTTCCCAATAGGTACTTAACAGCAGTTCTGATTTCTGCCGCGATTGTTGGATGCTCTAGCAAACCGCCGCAATATTCTTCTTTGCCTTCGGCCGCGAATCCAGAAATGGAAATTCAGCGCACCGATGAAATGCTTCAGGCCGCCCGTGAACAACAAGTGGATGTCTTGTCGCCACGCAATTTTACAAATGCAACAAAGGCCTTAGAAAAAGCTAAAGCAAAACGTGATGCAGGCAAAGAGTCCCCCGACATTTTAGAACAAGTTGCTTACGCTCGTGGCTGGCTAAATGAAGCCAACACCAAAGCCACCATTAGCCAAGTGTCGATGAAAAGAATCACCGAAGCTCGGGCCGGAGCTTTGCGTGCCAACACATCCCGTGTGTTACCCAAAGAATGGCAAGATGCTGAAGCCGACCTGCAAGGCATTACCGCTGAAATTGAAAAAGGCGACCTGCGAGCCGCTGACAAAAATGGCGAAAAATTAACTCAAACCTATCAAAATCTAGAAAGAAAAGCCGTCGTCAAAGCGAATCTTTCGGTGGCCGACGAAAACATAAAAGCAGCTAAGAAAATGGATG
>CAMLMF010000059.1 GCA_946480995.1 uncultured Bdellovibrio sp.
ACAGCATTATGGACATTCTGCAGTCAGCAAAACCAACGCTGAATGGCGAAATCCAATTGACCGACAGCATGAAGGTTTTATGCCAAACCAAAGGTCTTAACGCGATGACTTTTAGTGCTGAACGCTACGATGCTGGTGATAAGCTAGGATATCTGCAAGCCAACATTGAACTGGCTTTACAAAATCCAGAATTGGGCGCAGATCTTAAAAATTACATCGTTCAGCTCGCGCAACGTTTGAAATAGGAGTGTCCGTGAGAAAAATTATTCTGCCTCTTTTAGTTATTTTAGCGGCCCCACTGTTTGCCAGTGCTTACATCATGCCCACTCGTACTATCTTGCAAAAAACTTCTGAAAACGCAGGTTCAGGCATTTACGCTATCGAACAGGAACTGCAGTTTTCAAATGGCGATGACACCGTCACTGTAAAAGAAACTTGGTTAATCGATAGCGATCGCACAATGCGCTTAACGGTGACTGGTGGCAAAGATTTGCAAAACTCTTTCCGTCTGCAATTCATTTACAATGGCAATTTGAAATGGAGCATGGTTAATAACACGCGCAAAAACGAAAAAGTTCCGGATGATTTCTTAGAAAAATATCTGAACTTTAGAAATCCAGAACTTTTCGCCAATACTTTAGCGCAAAACAAAATTGTTCCAAGCTCAGCTTACGCAAAAAAACCTTTGGCTCGCGCAGGCAACGATATCAAATATGATCCAGAATCATGGGTGCGTTTGTCGCGCACCGGGGGCGTGGTTAATTACGCTTTAGGGGTGCCATCGCCAGTAGACCAAGAAGCGGGCTCGCCAGGCATTTGGATTGAACAAGATCAATTCGTCGTGCGTAAGTTGCGCCTACCAAGCCAAGTTGAGATGTCGGCAAATAACTATAATCAGTTCGCAAAAGGACTTTCTTATCCGCGCTCTCGCACCGTGCGCTGGGGTAATAACACTGTGACTATTCGCTTGATCAGTGCGGCAGCTCGTCCGCAGGCTGCGGTATCGCTTTTTCAACCGGCTTCTTTGGATAACAACTTAAAATGGGATGGCATTGAATCACTGCCAGCAAAAGAAGTTATTACGGAGTTCTACACGAGGTTTAGATGAGTTCTCCCTCGCTATGGCGAGTGGCCGTTGATGCTCCTATTGCAGAAGCATTAACCTATTCTTTTGAGGAGCCTCTGCAACGCGGGCAACTTGTGAACGTGCCTCTGGGGCGTCGCAAAGTAAAGGGCCTGGTTCTTGGGCCCGCAACAGAAACTCCTGAATTTGCCATTAAAAGCATTGATTCTATCGACACGGACTATGCTCCGTTGCCAGATTCTTTTGTCAAATGGCTTGAGTGGCTAGCGCAATACTATCTGCATCCGATTGGCCAAGTGGTGCAATCTGCGTTTCCGCCTTTGCGTAAAGCAGAAAAGCAGCGCCAATCAAAGCGCCCCCCTGTCATTCCACAACTTGAAGCTGATACAAATTTAAATCTGACGGATGAACAGCAAAAGTCTTTCGAGGATATTTCGAAACACACAGGTTTTTCCACACATCTTATTTTCGGTGTCACAGGATCTGGAAAAACTGAAATTTATCTGCGTTTACTGGAAGAAGTTTTAAAACAAGGCAAGCGTGGCATTGTCCTTGTCCCAGAGATTTCTTTGACCCCGCAGTTAATTCATCGTTTCGCGCGACGCTTTGGCGACAAGATCGCAGCATTGCATTCGCAGCTGACCGATCGTGAACGCACGAATCAGTGGTGGGATATTGTTGAAGGTCGCAAATCTATTTTGATTGGCGCACGTTCCGCCTTGTTTTGTCCGGTCGCTGATTTGGGATTAATCATTGTCGATGAAGAACACGAACCCAGCTTTAAACAAGATGAAAAATTAAAGTACAACGGTCGCGATGCGGCTGTGATGATGGGAAAAATGCTGAACTGCCCGGTGGTTCTGGGGTCAGCGACGCCAAGTTTAGAGTCGTGGAAAAACGCCCAAGATGGTAAATACCATCTGCACACTCTTCGCCGTCGCGTGGCCAACCGTGCTTTGCCAGATATTGAAGTGATCGATTTGCGTCATCAAAAATCAGACGACGACGAAAAAAAGAAATCCATCGAAAAGTATTCGCACTTGCCGTTTTGGTTAAGCCCCGATCTTTATGAACGCATGGGTGAAGTTTTAGAACGCGGCGATCAAGCGGCTTTGTTCTTAAATCGCCGTGGCGTCGCACAAATGGTCGTATGTCCCGCTTGCGGACACACACGCGAATGTCCAAATTGTGATATCTCCCTGACCTTGCATGCACATTCACATTTGATTTGTCACTATTGCGATTATCACGAAAATTTTAAAACCAAATGTCCTGACTGTAAAGAAGGCGAACTGGAAGCGATCGGCTTAGGTACAGAGCTTTTAGAAACAGATTTAACTCGCCTGTTCCCAGGAAAAGTTATTGCGCGCGCGGATCGCGATGAAATTCAAAGTCGCGCAGATTTAGAAGATCTGATTTCACGCATGGAAACCGGGGAAATTGACATTTTAGTCGGCACCCAAATGATCGCCAAGGGTTTGGATTTTCCTAAGTTAAAACTTGTGGGCTTAGTACTTGCCGATGTCGGATTTAACTTACCGGACTTTCGCGCCACCGAACGCAGCTTTCAATTGATCACTCAAATGAGTGGGCGCAGCGGACGCCACGTGAAAGAAGGGGAAAGCCCTGGAAAAGTGATCATTCAAACTTTCAACGTCGAACACGAAAGCATCACTTTTGCGCGCAATCATGACTTTGAAGGCTTCGCCAAACACGAACTGGTTTCGCGCTCTCAGTTGAATTATCCTCCGGCTGGCAGATTGGTCAGCTTCCGCATTCAAGGCACTCACTTAGGTAAGGTGGAAGAGACGGCTGGACTTTTAGCTAGACGCGCTTTCGCACTGAAAACACAGTTTCCTCAACAGTATGGCAACATCGAGGTCCTGGGTCCTGCCGAAGCCCCGCTCTCTAAATTAAGAGGACAGTTCCGGTATAATGTGCTTGTGAAGTCGGCTCAGCTTGCCGCTGTAAATCCCTTTTCGCGACAATTACTGGGGGACCAGGATTGGGTTCCAAGCGGAATTAAGATTTTAATCGATATTGACCCAATGAGTTTGCTTTAATCCCGGCTCCTCCTTAAAATAAAAATCTAAGGAAGCTTTAATAAAATGATTCAATGCCCGCGCTGCGGAATACAAGTGACTGAGCTTCACCCGATTGAACCTGATTTAATTCAGAAACTTCAAGCCGGCGGAGAAGCCAATTTACCACCACAAGTGTGTGCTGGTTGTATTTCTGATTTGCGCAGAACCGTTGCAACGAGCAGCGGTGGCGTTCTGATGCAACAAGAGCGCGCCAAAGAACAGCACCGTCTGCAACTTTGGAAAAGTCGGGTCAGTTTAATCAAAAAAGCACGCATGTGCATGAGTAATAAACTTTACTCTGAAGCGGCGATTTCTTACGAAAAATATTTAAAAATTTTAGATATCGTTTTTGATGTTAAAAAAGGCGAGCGCTTACGCCCGGAAGCTTTCAAAGACAGCGCGCGCACCACAGAACTTACGATGGTAGCCTCGGTGTATTGGGACTTAATGCGCATTTATGATACGCATGAAAAGTACGCCGAACGCATGTCGAACGCGGCAAAGCAGTTGGCTGTATTTGTTCAATTTACTCCCATTTATCCAGATATTATTCGCAAGGCAGAGTCCTTTCAAAAAACGGCACGCAATCCGCAGATCGTGAAACAGTTTTTAAAAATGTCGGATAAAGAGCGCCCACGCTGTTTTATTGCAACTTCAGCATTTGCCAATTCTCAAGCCCAAGAAGTCATGGCGTTGCGCGAATTTCGTGACTTCACCTTACGTTCTTCACGATTTGGCAGAAAATTTATCGCTTTCTACTATAAAGTTTCCCCGCGCATCGCTTGCTTACTCGATAAGCATCCTCGGCTTAAACCTACAGTCAGAGCTGTTCTCCGCGTTTTGATTAAATGCGTTAGCTAAGTTTTCCCCTCTTTGAGACTTGCAAAGCTCCGCCCTTTTGAGGGAATGTAAATGTATGGCTCATATCTACGACTACGCAATTATTGGAAGCGGCCTTACCGGCCTAAGTATCGCAGCGGCTTTAAGTCGCGAAACCAAAAACATCGCTTTGATTGAAGCAGCCGATGTTGCTTTTGGTGCGAACAGAAAAGTAAACATGCCGACCGGCCCAACTAACAACGGTCTGCGCTTTGTTCCGGATTCAGTTCTTGCAGAAAAATCTTTACGCTTTTTAGAAACTCTTCTGGGCACTTCTGTGATCGCTGATATTTCAGAAGAAGCGCCAATCACGTATGAAGCTGGTGGCTTTAAAACTTTCTTGGGTTTCGGCGACAATCCTCCGCCTTTCTATGAAGAGCTTGCTTACTTAACTTCCAGCAAACGCATCGATTTGTCTTCGCAGCCTTACGAGTGGACGCAAATGTTATTTGAGCAGTTCAAAGGCGACTTCATGCCACGTTCGCACGTGACAAAGTTTCACCAAGAAGGTGAAAGAGTTTCGCACGTGACTATCAACGGATCTAAAACTTTGCATGCGCAGAATTTTATTTTTGCAGGCCACGTGAAAGATTTAGCTCTGCTTTTACCTGAAGAAGCACTTTCCGCTCGAGCTAAAGGCAAACTTGCGAAGAACACTTACTGGACCGCTTTGTGTATTGATTTCTGCCATAACAAAGAAGTCACAACATCAACAGCGATGCACGTTCTGAACGGCACAACTCAAGATGAAATTGGACCGTGCGCGGGACGCTTTACGCCATCAACAGAAGTTGACGGCGAAAAAATGCAAGTGTCGCAATGGATGACTTTTATTTCTCATGAAGAAACTGACGACAGCGAAGTGGTCGGCATGGCTTTGAAAAAAATCAAACGCCAAATCAAACGCGCTTACCCTGAAGCTTTGGATGGTTTGAAACTAGAGCGTATTTTCGTTTCACCTTTGATTGCTGGGAACGGCGATCTTAAGTTAAGCGCAAACATGACAATTCCAAATCTTGAAAACTTGTGGGTAGCTTCTGCGACCCTGAACGAACAAAAAAATCTTGTCGGTTCGTTGTTACAAGCGGAAATGACTGTGGCTTCTTTGGGTTTCAAAGTCGAAGCCGCTGATCACTCTGTTCAAGATGAAGAAGTCACCCTAGAAGCTTCTCTGTAAATAAAGGGCCCTGGTATCCCCAGCGCCCTGGATCTTTGTAGAGGGAGTGAAAAAGACCATCACTCCCCGCAAACGCCCCAGACCCGGCGAGTCAACTGTTCGGAACAATAATCATCCATAAAGTACTGAATTTATTTGATAAATTATAAACTCACGAGAAGCTATCGAGCCTTCCGAAGCCATAACTCACTGCCTCCGAAAAAGGTACGGCGTACCTGCGGAAAGAGTTCTTGCGCGGTGTGGCCTCGCTGTGATATCCCCAGAGGCCAACAATAACACACTCTCAAGCATCAACTGGTCCTTCAAGTACTGAAAAAGAAGGTCTTCCGGCGAAAAAAAGAAGCTGGCTCTGCTGAGAGGAGGATTAACCAGAAAGGAAGTACTACCATGGCACAAGTTACCATGAAAGAAATGCTAGACGCGGGAGTCCACTTCGGACATCAAACTCAGCGTTGGAACCCAAAAATGAAACCATACGTTTACACATCTCGCGGAGGCATTCATATTATTGACCTTCAAAAGACTGTTGTACGTGCTAACAAAGCTGCTGACTTCGTAAAAGAAATCGCTGCTAACGGTGGTCGTTTGATCTTCGTTGGAACTAAAAAACAAGCGATTGAGCCTGTTCAAGAAGCTGCTGCTAAGTGTGGCCAATACCACGTTACTAAACGTTGGTTGGGTGGCATGATGACAAACTTCGAAACGATCAAATCTTCTATCGATCGTCTTCGTAAAATCGACGCTATGAAAGAAAAAGGTGAATTCAATTACCTTACTAAAAAAGAGCGCGCGAAACTTGAAAAAGAATACATCCGTTTGACAGATTTCCTTAGCGGTATCCGTGACATGAAGGAAATGCCTTCTGCAATGTTCGTTGTCGATCTTCCTAAAGAACACATCGCAGTTGCTGAAGCAAAACGTTTGGGCATCCCAGTAGTTGGTATCGCTGATACAAACTCTGATCCTGAATCAATTGATTTCCCAATTCCAGGCAATGACGATGCGATCCGTTCAATCAAATTGTTCGCAAACCTAGTTGCTGAAGCTTACCTAGAAGGTTCTAAAACTTGGGAACAAAAACTTCGCACAATGTCTGACAAACAATCTGACGTTGCTAAAGAAGCTAAAGCTGAAGGTAAAGACGACGCTCCTAAAAAACGTGGTGCAGCTCCTAAAGCTGGCGCGAAAGAAGCTCCTAAGAAAGCAGCTGGTCCTGCAATCGTTAAAGCTTCTAAAGCTCGTAAACTTGTTGCTGCTGGTACAGCGGAAGAAGTTGAAATCCAAGCTGAGCTTGAAAACAAAGAAGACGATTCAGCTGAGTAGTTCTCAGATGAATGAAGTAGCAAGGGTGGCCTAGCCACCCTTCTCTTTGTCAGTCTCTTGTTATTTTGATCTTTATATAAAAAGCGGTCTTTAAAATGCCCCCGTCGGCACTCTGAAAAGACTGCACCGAAGCTGCTAACGCAGTTGGTGTTTTAGGATCGCTTGTATTTATCTATTTTATTTAAGGAGTCTTCCTAATGTCTATTTCTGCTACACTAGTAAAAGAACTAAGAGAAAAAACAAACGCCGGCATGTTGGACTGCAAAAAAGCTCTTGAAGCAACTGCAGGTGATTTCAACGCGGCTGTTGAATGGTTGCGCGTAAAAGGTCTTGGCGCTGCTGCGAAAAAAGCAGACCGTATTGCGGCTGAAGGTGCAGTATTCGCACAAGTCGTTGGCAACACTGGTATCGTTATGGAAATCAACTCTGAAACTGACTTCGTTGCTCGTAACGATGGTTTCAAAGCTTTGACTGCTGACGTTGCTGCACACTTAATCAAAACAGATCTTTCTGGTGATGTTTTGGAACAAGCTTTCAGCAAAGATCCTTCTAAAAAATTGAAAGATCTTTTCACTGAAGCAACAGCTACTATCGGTGAAAAAATCGTTCTTCGTCGTCAAGAGAAGTACACTGCTTCCGCAAACACTTTGGTACACACATACATCCACGGTGAAGGCAAAATCGGCGTATTGATCGAAGTTGCTGCTTCTAAACCAGAAGCTGTCAGCAATCCTGAATTGAAAACTTTCGCTCAAGACGTTGCATTGCACATCGCTGCGATGAACCCAATGGCTATTTCTTCTGAACAAATCCCTGCGGATGTTGTTGCTAAAGAAAAAGAAATCTTGGCTGCTAAAAATCTTGAATCAGGTAAAAAACCAGAAATGATCGAAAAGATCGTTGAAGGTCAAATCCGTAAATTCTTGGCTGAAAACTGCCTTATGGACCAAGCTTTCGTTAAAAATCCAGACGTTAAAGTCAGCGATCTAGCGAAAACTGTTGGTAAAGCTATCGGTGCAGACGTAACTGTAAAACGTTTCACACGTTTTGAGTTGGGTGCTGGTATCGAGAAAAAAGTAAATGACTTTGCAGCGGAAGTTGCAGAGCAAATGAAGGGACACTAGTTTGAAAGAGCCTGTTTACAAGCGCATTTTGCTCAAGTTAAGTGGTGAAGCTCTTGCTGGAAAGCAAGGGACTGGTATCAATACGGCGACGATTCAACAAATCGCGCACGACGTAGCGGAAGCGTACAAAGCAGGCGTTCAAATCGGTCTCGTTATTGGCGGTGGCAACATCTATCGTGGTGTTGCTGCTTCTGCTGAAGGCATGGATCGCGCAAGTGCTGACTATATGGGTATGCTTGCGACTTGTATCAATGCCTTAGCACTTCAAGATGCGTTGGAAAAAGCAGGTGTTCCTACTCGTGTGCAAACAGCTATTGAAATGGCTGAAATTGCTGAACCTTACATCCGTCGCAAAGCTATTCGTCATTTAGAAAAAGGTCGCTTGGTGATTTTCGGTGCAGGAACTGGAAATCCATTTTTCACAACAGATACAGCGGCTTCTCTTCGCGCCATGGAAATCAATGCCCAAGTTATTATGAAGGCAACCAAGGTCGATGGGATTTACGATAAAGATCCTGCGAAACATGCAGATGCGAAAAAATTCGAAAAGATCAGCTACATTGACGTTTTAAATCGTGGCTTACAAGTCATGGACTCAACGGCGATCAGTATGTGCATGGACAACAAACTTCCTATTATTACTTTTGATCTCACTCAGCCCGGAAATATCCTACTAGCCGTGCAAGGTGAAAACATCGGAACATTGGTTCACTAAACGTTTAACTACGTTTGACGACAAGGAGACTCATTATGGCGATCGCTGATGTAAAAAAGAACGCACAAGCAAAAATGGATAAGAGCTTGCTAGCACTAGGTGAGGAACTTAAAAAAATCCGCACCGGCCGCGCACAAGTTTCAATGCTTGATAATATCCGTGTAAATTACTACGGAACTCCATCTCCCCTTTCACAGGTTGCTTCTATTTCTACTCCAGATGCGAAGTCTTTCTTAATCGCACCTTGGGAAGCTTCCATCCTTAAAGAAATCGAACAAGCTATCGTAAAATCTGAATTGGGCATGGCCCCAATGAACGATGGTAAAGTGATTCGTTTGAAAGTTCCTGACTTAACTGAAGAGCGCCGTAAAGACCTTGCTAAACAAGTTAAGAAAATCGCTGAGGAAGCACGCGTTGCTGTTCGTATGGCTCGTCGTGATGCGAATGACGAAGTTAAAAAGCTTCAAAAAGATAAAGCTGTCAGCGAAGACGAAGGAAAAAAAGCCGAAGCTGACATCCAAAAAGTAACTGATGATTTTATTAAAAAAGTCGATCAGGTTGCTGAAGAAAAAGAAAAATCAATTCTTACTATTTAGTATTGCACACGATGAGTTTACCTAAGCATGTCGCAATCATTATGGATGGGAACGGTCGTTGGGCTCAGCTCAAGCGTCGTCCTCGTACATTTGGACATATCAAAGGGACTCGTGTCGCAAAAAAAATCATCACGGCGTGTTCGCGCCGTGGGATCAAAAATCTGACTCTTTACGCATTCAGTACTGAAAACTGGTTTCGTCCTCAGGAAGAAGTCAGCTTACTGATGCTGATTTTGCGTCGCTATCTAAAGCGTGAAACTGATAACCTGGTAAAAGAAAATATTCGCTTTTCTGTGATCGGTGACATGTCTTTGATTCCTTTGGATGTGGCACACGCCATTGAACATTCGATGGAAGCCACAGCTCAATGCACGGGTCTGCACTTGGTCTTTGCGCTTAGCTATGGCTCGCGCCAAGAAATTACTAGCACGGTGAAAGAAATTGCAGCACGCGTGGCAGCTGGCGAACTTGCGCCTGAAGACATTGATGAGTCTTTGATCAATGCAACTTTAAGTACATACCCAACTCCGGATCCTGACCTTATTATCCGCACGAGTGGCGAACAAAGACTTTCAAACTTTTTATTATGGCAAGCCGCTTACTCTGAATTTTACTTTACTGAAGTTTTGTGGCCGAATTTTACGGAGTCTCACTTGGACGAAGCGCTGCATGCGTTTTCAACGAGACAGCGCCGTTACGGGAAGGTCACGACAAATGACAACGTGGAAAAGCTTTCTAACTAGAGCCGTCTCTGCCCTGATTGCACTAGCAATTATCATCGGACTTTATTTATCCCTTAACCTTACAGGACTTAAAATTGCTGTCGCCTTTGCGATGGTGATGAGTGCATGGGAGTTGTTAGGGGTTTTGTTTCATAAAGAACAGTCTAAATTC
>CAMLMF010000060.1 GCA_946480995.1 uncultured Bdellovibrio sp.
ACGAAGATGAACAACTGGGATCCGAGATTAAATCTTTCCTCTTAGAGAAAATTTCAAATGCTGAAGTCTTTGCTTACACCAGCTATGGTCAATTTTCTTCTGATCTTGCTGACAAAGACACAGTTCACAAACAAAGCCTTCCTGCGAAGTTTGATCTGATCTTTGCGGGTTACGAAGTGTTTGAAATCGAAAAAGAAAAACGTTGGGAACAAATCGTTAAAGGTCTTAAAGATCGCGCGGCGAAACACTCCACTCCTTTAGAAACGCCTCCAGATCTGATGATTGTGGCGAAAAAGAAAGTTCCACTAGACGAAATCCGCAATTTTTCAGTGTGGGCGAAAGATCTTTTCTTTGCCCCCTTGGACCGCTCTTATATGTTAAAAAAGCTGGCCTATCAGTATCCAGCTTTACATAACATAGAGGTGACACAAATTTCTCAGATGAAGGATGAAAGCATCCTTAAAGTGGCCAACCCCGTAGAAATAACGCAGATTTCAGAGGCCGGCTTGGTGCTTAAATACTATCGCGGCATAAGCACAGGGGCTTTCCGTGAGTTCATCTTGTGGCGCCCGGAAGAACTGAACAATCCAGAAATCATGGGCACCGTGAATTTTACGGAAAAAGACAAAAACGGTGGTGATTTTTTCTTAAATCACTTCGTATTCTTCGGAATGCGCGATCACTATTTAAAGCACATCCGTTTGTGGTTGCGTGACGTCTATATCAAGACCAAAGAGTCAAAAGCTTCCTAAAGGCGCGCGTATTAAGGAACTGGGCGCACCTTTTGCGTTGCAATCAAAACGTCATCAAATTCTTTTTTAAACAAAGCCATTAAATCTTCGGACACTTTGCGTGGGTCCAACTTTAAATCTTCAAGGCTGAGGGTTTTTACTGGCGTGCCCTTATTAGTCACGTTCATCGCAAAATGCACCATCACCGATACCGGCGAACGAGTCGCAATACTGATGCTGAGCTTTCGATCATCCAGGTAAATATCATCACCACTGCGATGTAAGCTTTTACCAGACAGCGCACTGCCCGCTTGCACTTGCAAATAGTCTTTGGCAATCGAGGCAAACATTCGTTGCAACAAAACCCCTGAAAATAAATCGCGATCAAATACTTCGACAATGAAATGCAGCATTTCATCGCCTTGGATCACGGCTTTTTCTAAAAGGTCTTCGCCATCCACCATGTGTTCAAAAGAAATCGAACAAGCGCCTTGCCATGAAACCATCGAAGGCCCCAGAACGCCGTGATTAAGATATGCAAACAAAGAATGCAATTGGGTGCCGTCGTAAGGAAACTTCTTTTCAATAAAGCGTGTTTGCATTTCCTACTCCCTAAACAAATGGGCGACGTCGATATTTGCCGAAGCAAAAGCGCGTTTTGAGCGCTGGCAAGATTCACACTGCCCGCACCACTTATCGCCTGAAAAATAACAAGGCCAAATAAGTTCCCAAGGAATTTTCAAACCTTGACCCAAGCGCACGATGTCTGGCTTTTTCATATGAATCGTATAGCACCCGACTGTCACGTGATTTGACGTTGAATACTTCAGACTGCGCGTCGTTTGTTCCATAAAATCTTTCGAATTATCTGGAAAAGTCACAGCCTCTTCGGCATTAAATCCAGGAATCACGGCATGGGCACCTAATGCTTCCGCATAGGCTGCAGCAATATTTAAGAAGATCCCATTACGGTTGGGTACCCAAACAGACTTTGCGGTTTCTTCGGAGCGCTCTAAGTTATCAATAGAAACCTGTGCTCCCGTTGGCACTTCTTGCTCTTCAACTAGCAAGGAAGATTTATTGAAATCTTTAAACCATGGCAGATCGACAACTTTATGGGGAATCTTTAAGTGGGCCGCGATTTTTGCGGCCGCTTCGATTTCTTTTTTCGCGGCTCTTTGCCCATAATTAAAGGTCAAAGCTAAAACGACTTCATGGTGATGCTTGATAGCCTCATAAGCATTCACCGTCGAATCTAAACCCGCCGAAAGAAGAACGACTACTTTTTTTGCTGATTTCATGTGGCAGCCTTTAAATCACGAATAAGAATCTGGATAGTTTTTTGCCCCGCAAAATAATTCCACTGCAATTCGCCCAGAATATTATAAAAACCTGGAACCTCTTGAATGGCATTGAGCTGACGCGGAGTCGGCGTAAATAACAACGCTTCCGCCGAAGCCTGACCATCGCCATCGGCGATCTTTAAACGCAGATGGCCGCCTTTAAGTTCGCGTTTGGACAAAACTTGCACATTGGTAAAATGAATCAAAGGGATGGAAAAGCCTGCACCGAAGGGGCCAACGAAGTCGTACCACTTCATTAGGTTTGTCCCAACGTCTGCTAAGCGCGCTTCAACATCGTAAAAGATCTCTAAAGGTTTCGGTTTTTCACGTAAGTCCGAAAAATGACCGGCAAGTCTTTCGATAAACTGCGGCACTTTTGTTTCAGCAACTTCAAATCCCGCCGCAGCAGAGTGTCCGCCGAAACGGCTTAGCAAGTCTTGCGCTGAAGACATCGCTTCAACTAAACACGCCTCTTGCCCTTGCGGTAAGCGCGCGCTGCCGACGATCATACCATCGTCGCCGACGGAACCAACAAAAGCTGGCTTATTAAATACTTGAGTCAACTTGGTCGCAATCAAACCGACAACACCACGATGAAAATCTTTTGATGCTACAAAAACAAAATCAGCGTGGGGCCAGCCTTTTAGGATTTCTTGAGCTTGAGCTTCGGCATCGCTTTGTAATTGCACGCGAGTCGAATTGTTCTTCATCACCTGGCGCACCATTTCGCGCGCTTGACTAACATCATCCAAAAGGAAGATATCAATCGGCAGAACACCTGATTCCATTCGCGATAAGGCATTTAACTTAGGCGCAAAACGAATCGCCACGTCCTGGCTGGTTAAAGGACGGTCTACTAAATCCAGCTCTTCCAAAAGGGCGCGAAGACCTGCTCTTTTAGTTTCAGCTAGCTTCACTAGACCATGCTTTACTAAAACACGATTATCATCCACCAACGGCACCATGTCCGTTAACGTTCCGATCACAAAATAATCCAAAACCTCTTTCAGATCCCAGTTACTTTTTGGCAAATCGGCGTGATCATGAAAGTAGCGCTTTAAGCCGCGCAGTAAATAAAATGCAACGCCGGCTCCGCACAAGTAACCTAAGTTCGAAGGGCAATCCCCTTGATTAGGATTCACGACCACAAATGCATTCGGGATTGTTTCAGCTGGCAAATGATGGTCCGTTAAGATCACATCCACACCCAGCTCACGTGCACGATCCACCGCTGCGTGGGCTGTGATACCCACATCGACAGTGATAATTAGGCTCACTCCTTGCTTTTGCAATTCTTCAACCGCCGCTGCATGAAAGCCGTAACCTTCTGACAAGCGTTTTGGTTGATAGTGCAAAACTTCTGGAAAACCCAACGCCAACATTCCCGTTTTTAGCAAAGCTAAACCGGAAGTGCCGTCCAAGTCGAAGTCCGCATAAATACAAATTTTTTCTTTATTGAGATAGGCTTTGCCCAGACGTTCAAGAGCTTCGTTCATGCCCTTCAGAACTAAGGGGTCTTTCATATCAAGAAGCTTCGGAAAAAGAAGCTTCTCGACTTCTTGGGATTCTGCGAATCCGCGGGCAGCAAGAATCTTTCCGATCAGAGAAGGCCACTGTCCCTCGACGGTCGAGGGAGTAGGCACTTCAGTCAGATGTTCACGCTGCGTCCATAACGGATTCATGTTTCCCTAAGCTGCTTTGGCTTTTTTCAAAGACATTTTTTCCATCAACAATACCAACGGAGCGGCAACGTAGATAGAAGAGTAAGTACCGAAGAAGATACCAACACAGATCGAGAACGCGATGTCTTCAACCGTGCCATCAGCAAAAATATACAAGCAAAGTGCTGAAATGAAAGTTGTTCCTGACGTGATGATCGTACGAACCAACATTTCATTGATTGAACGATTGATCACGAAACTGAAACCTTTGTGCGTGTACGTTCCAGCCATCTCACGAATACGGTCAAATACGACGATGGTATCATTCAGCGAGAAGCCGATCAAAGTCATGATCGCGGCTAAGATAGACACGTTCACTTCTTTACCGACAGCCACGAAGATCGCCAACGTGATCACCGCATCATGGAATAGACACAGAACCGCACCCGGCGCGAATTTATAGTCGAAACGTAAAGCTACGTAAATCAAGATCACAAGTAAGCAATAGAATACCGCAAGTACACCGTTACGTTTTAACTCGGCACCCACTTGCGGCCCCACAGTATCCACACGGCGAATTTCTGGATTCGATGCTGCAAAGCTTGTCGTGATCGTTTCACGAATTTTCGTGATGTCACTGTTCAAGATTTCATTCGTTTCTTTATCATTGGCGCCGGCTCTGCCTTGGAAACGCACGATAAACTCGCTGCCTTCACCAAAGGACTGCACACCAACTTCACCCAATTTTAGGTCATCAACTGCTTTACGCAAATCATCGATTACGACTGGTTTTTCAAATTTAACTTGGATTTCAGTACCACCTTTAAAATCGATACCATAGCTAATTCCATGCACAGCTAGGTAGATCAAAGAAGCGACAACTAACACCAAGGAGATTCCGCCGAAAAGCCATGCTTTGCCAACAAAATCAAAACGTCCAAATGATTCATTCTTTAGTTTATTCATCTAATACCCACTAAACCGATAACTTTTTAAAATTAAATTTATGAACCAATGTATCCACGATCACTTTCGAAACGAAAACGTTCGCAAACATCGAAGTCACAATACCAATTAACAATGTCACCGCGAAACCACGCACTGGGCCCGTACCAAAGTACAAAAGAACCACAGCAGTTGCTGCCGTCGTAATGTTGGCATCGATAATCGCCGACATCGCACGGTGATAACCCTCTTTAATCGCGATTTGGATACTATGACCTAATGCCAACTCTTCCTTGATTCGCTCGTTGATTAACACGTTGGCATCGACCGCAAAACCCACAGTTAATGCGATCCCCGCAATACCTGGCAAAGTCAAAGTCGCTCCAAAACTTGTTAACAAAGCAAAGATACCCAAAATATTGATACCCAAAGCTAAGCTCGCTACAGCGCCCATCGTTTTGTAGTAAACCAACATAAAGATCACGATGATCGCAGCTCCAACAAAAGAACCTAATTTTGCTTTATCAATGGCGTCAGCTCCCAATGTTGGACCGACACGTCTTTCTTCAAGCTGTTCTAAAGAGGCAGGAAGAGCACCGGCACGCAATGCTGTTGAAATCATCTTTGCTTCATCCATCATTTGATTTCTGTCGCGGCCACCACCCAAAGTGATCACAGCTTGTCCACCAGAAATACGATCACGAATGCTCGGAGCTGATTTAACGACTTTATCAAGAACGATGGCCATTTGTTTGCCGACGTTGTTGCCAGTTAAATCAGAAAACTTCGTCGCACCTGCAGAGCTAAAGTGCAAAGACACTTGCGGACCACCATATTGGTCATAACCAACAAAGGCGTCATCCAAAGCACCGCCACCAAGATCTGTATCAAGTCTTAGAAGGTAAGGAATTGCGCCCGCTTCAAGAGTCGCTGCGTTTGCGGATTTCTCGAAGTAGATCACTGATTTTTCTGGAAGTTTGCTTTTAAGATCTGCATTCAAACGCGCAACGTACTCTGAGTACTTCATTGTCGTTAGATTGTAGTTCCCTGCTTTTTCGGCTTCAGCCACCAAAGCTTGCAATTCTTGAGGCGTTTTTTCGTGAGAAACCACCATGAAATCCAACTTCGCCGTGGTATTGATCAACTGTTTTGCTTTTTCAGCGTCAGCCATACCTGGCAATTGGATCAAAATGCGGTTCGCACCTTGACTAGAAATAGACGGCTCCGCCACACCGAACTCATCGATACGATTACGGATCGTTTCGATGGCCTGTTGTACTACGCGCGTTTTATATTCATTTAAGTACGCATCGAAGTAACGAGCCGTCACTACTGTGTCAGTCGAGCTCATTACTTGCAAAATTGTTGAATACTTATCAGCCAAAAATTTATCTACAGCCGCTTTTTCAGACGGCGCAGACAATGTGATTTGAATCTCACCTTGTTCTGGCTTGTCAGACTTTACCGCTGCGAAAGCAACATTGTCTTTTTTCATGTCCGTTTGCATAGACGCCAACAAACGGTTTGTACTTTCTTTTACTACACCATCAACATCAACACCCATAACCAAGTGCAAACCACCTTGGATGTCCAAGCCATAGTTTAACTTTTGCTTAGAAGGCCACCATGAATTTTCACCGAAGTGAATCACGTTTGGCACCACCCATACGATGGACGCTACCACACCCAAAATTGCGAGAATTGATCTCCAACGAAGTCCTTCCATTATTTCTTTTCCTCTGCTGTTGCTGCTTTCTGAGATGTTGCAATCTGACTGCGAAGCATTTTAACTTTTACGCCGTCAGCAATTTCCAAAGTTACGAATTGGTCTGTGATACCTTCCACGCGACCAAGGATGCCAGAAGAAGTGACGATTTCATCACCACGTTTTACTTCAGACAAAAACTTCTGGTGTTCTTTTTGTCTTTTAGATTGTGGACGAATAATAAGGAAATAGAAGATCACGAAAATAAAGATAAAAGGCACGAACATTTCGAAAGCTGAGGGCTGACCGCCCGGAGCTGTTTGTGCATAGGCTGTTGATACAAGAAGTCCGTTAAACATGATTCCTCCAAATTGCTAATACTAGTTGTCATGAAGCTGCTGCTTCAGCTTCCACGCCATCCGGCGTTCCAGCTCTGCCGGCTACCGCCGACAGTAAAATTCAGCATTATTATTAGGAAGAATCAATATTTAAGTCGAGCGCTCTTTCTTTACGAATCGCGTTAAGCAGTCGTTACGGAACGCTTCCCAACGACCTTCACTGATCGCTTGGCGAGCTCTTTCCATCAACTGCATATAGAAATGAATGTTGTGGATTGTGTTCAAACGAGAGCTTAAAATTTCACCACTTAAGAATAAATGACGAAGGTACGCCTTTGAATAATTAGTGCACGTATAACAGTCACATTCTGGATCTAATGCGGAGGGATCTTCTCTGTTTTCGTTGCGCTTGATGCTGACTTTACCCTGCCAAGTATAAATAGTTCCATTGCGGGCCACGCGAGTCGGAATGACGCAGTCAAACATATCAATGCCCGAATCAATAGCAATAATTAGATCCGTTGGCGTCCCCACACCCATTAAATAGCGCGGTTTATTTGCCGGCATTTTTGGCGCAACCTGCGGCAGCAGTTCATGCATCAAATGAATCGGTTCGCCCACGCTGAAGCCACCTAAAGCGTAACCAGGCAGATCGACCGAGCAGATTTGCTCCATGCTTTTCAAACGGTGTTCAAGACTTAAACCGCCTTGGACGATACCAAACAACAAACTTTCTTTGCGAGTCATGGCCGCTTTTGAACGCAACAACCAACGATATGTTAAAGCCATCGATTTATTGATTTCTTCTTCAGTCGCTGGATACTTTAAGCATTCATCAAAGGCCATGATGATGTCAGAGCCCAGATCCATTTGGATCTCCATGCTTTTTTCCGGAGAAATAAAATGTTTTGCACCATCAATGTGCGAACGGAACTCAACACCTTCTTCAGACATCTTACGCAATTGCGACAAAGAGAAAATTTGGAAGCCACCCGAATCCGTTAAGATCGGACCATGCCAGTTCATAAATTTATGCAAGCCACCCATTTTCGCGATGGTTTTTTCACCCGGGCGTAAATGCAAGTGGTACGTGTTCCCCAGAACAACTTGTGTTCCGCACTCTTTCAGTTCTTCCGGAGTCATCGCCTTAACTGTGGCCTTCGTTCCGACCGCCATAAAGACCGGCGTTTGCACCGGACCGTGCGCTGTCATCAAAGTCGCACGACGAGCATTGCCCTCTGTCTTATGAACTTTGAATTCACCTAAAGCCATTGTCGAGTTTGAATTTCCATCTAGCATATTTACTTCCTAATTTCTAAAGCTGCTTCAGCTCCGGGGCGCTGGCCCTGCACTCTGCCGGCGCTAGCCGACCAGCAAGTCAGATCGCCGTAAGAAAAGAGTCGGAACTTTCTCTCAATCGCCCATTGATAGCAAGCTTTTACTCTTGCCAAAGAGGAAAAGCCCGCGACCAATGCCAACAGAGTTGATTGCGGTTGATGAAAGTTTGTGAGCAATTGATCCACGGCTTTAAATTCATAGCCGGGTTGAATTAAGAGTTTCGTAAAACCCTGAAAGCCTTCTTGCGCCGAACCTTTTAACAAGCCTTGCGCAGCACTTTCCAAAGAGCGTGCTGTCGTCGTACCCAAAGCCCATACCTTGTGCCCCGCCTGATGCGCTTGCTGCAAGGTTTGCCATGTTTGCGCCGACACCTCGACATATTCTTCATGCATATCATGGGCGTCTAAATCCTCTGCCGTGACGGGCAGAAAAGTTCCCAAGCCCACGTGCAAGGTGACTTCACAAATTTGCACACCTTGGGCGCGCAGTTGCTGCATGTCTTGAAAAGTAAAATGCAGACTCGCCGTGGGGGCAGCGAAACTTCCGGGCTCTTTCGCCCAGGCCGTTTGATACCAGGACTCATCCGCCTCTACCGTGTGACGTTGCGAACGTGCTTTTTGAATATACGGAGGCAAAGGCAATTCAGCGACTTTTTGAAAATAGTCTTCTGCCACCTCTTGGCTTAAACGCACTTTTTGCGGGCGGCCTTTTTCAAGCAACGTCATGGTGACACCTAAAGGCAATTCCAAGACAGAGCCGACTTTAAATTTTTTGGAAGGGAACAAAACTTCCCAATCCGTGCCATCGAACTGTTTCAGAAACAATATTTCGATGTCGCCAGAAAACACACGACGCTTTAAGACACGAGTGTTGTTAACCACCAAAACGTCGCCTTGCGGAATACGACGAACCAGCTCACTGAACGAGATTTCTTCGGGCTCCCCCAGAGGGGAAACCCACATGACACGCGACGGCCGTTGCGGTTCAGTGGCGATCAGTTCTTCGGGGTAAGAAAAGTCTAAATCAGTGATTTTCATAGGTCGCCCTTCATATCACAGGCGCCTAAGGCGGAACACTTTTTTCTAGCCACCTAGGAATAAAATCACTACAAATAAGTCCATGATATCAGGCCCTCTTTTACTTATAAGCTCTGCCTTTCTGCACGCCCTGTGGAATGCCTTAGCCAAAAGCTCTAAAGACAAGGAAAGCTTCCTTTTTTTGACCATCATGCTGAGTGGCCTGTTTACTTTGGCGACCTTTATCCCCGTCCCGGGCTGGCACCTGCCCCAGGGCAAGGCTTTATATATTGCGATCGCTTCGGGTGTCTTTGAGGGGCTGTACTTTATAACTCTATCAAAAGCCTTGCGCACCGGAGCCCTCGGGACCTCGTATGCGATCATGCGCGGGGGCGCGATGATTTTAGTGTGGATCATTTCTATCTTATTCTTGGGCGAAGTCGCCGCCGGCATTCATTATTTCGGAGCCTTTGCTATCCTGCTGGGCATTTTAATCATCAATGCTCCTGAATTTAAAAAACTATCCGGCACGGGGCTCGACGAAGGCACCTTGTGGTCCTTGGTCAGTGCGGCGTTTATTGCGGGCTATCACCTTTGTTATCACCAAGCACTTTTAGAAAATGCCGAACCCCGTTCGTTGTTTTTTATTTCGATGATGGTGTCACTGCCCTTTTTATTTTGGGGTATCCGTAAAAAACCGTGGTTGCGCCTAAAACTCGCTGCTCCGGAAAGAAATGGCG
>CAMLMF010000061.1 GCA_946480995.1 uncultured Bdellovibrio sp.
GGTCCGAATAAATAATTCGCGGAATAGACGACTTCAAAGAAATCGCAAAGTCTAAGTTTTTATCTGCGGCTTGTAAGTGCAAAAGATTCTTTAAGTCATCCAACAACGTCGGCACATTGACCTGCACGCGCTCAATCGTCATGTGGCCAGATTCGACTTTAGAAATATCCAGGATCTCATCGATAATCTTAAGCAACTGGCTGGCATTCCTTTGTACGGTATTTATACAACGAACTCGCTCTTCGGGTGACTGGTTCGGATCCAGCATCAACTCCGTAAATCCCAAGATCGAATTCATCGGCGTTCTGATTTCGTGACTCATATTTGCTAAGAAACTGGTCTTTGACAAATTGGCAGAGATCGCTGCCTTCTCCGCCTCGATCAACTTGAGCTCGGTCATTTTACGATCATGGATATCCGTACAAGTTCCCAACCAGTTTTGCACAACACCGTATTGATTAAGCTCTGACGATGCCCGCACCCAAAACCAGCGCGACACACCTTCCTGATTGCGAATTCGACATTCAACTTCAAACGAACTGCCATCGCTCATCGACTGCATCCAGGTCTTTAAGAAATTGGGCAAATCATCTTCGTGGATCGCGTCTTGCCATTCGCCACCAAAGCTTTTCTCCAAAGATAGCCCCGTATAGTCAGTCCAACCTTTATTTAAATAATCCAAGGTGCCGTCACTGCGCGCGCGCCACACCATATGAGGTATAGCATCTGCGAGATTGCGGTAACGTTTTAAACTTTCATTTTCAAGCTCTGTCAGACGCAAATAACGTTCGCGACGTTCACTTTCGCGAATCAGCTCATTTTGCGCCTGCAATTGTCGGGATTTTTTGAAAAGCTCAACCAGGACACTGACCTTCGATCGCAAAATATTAGGCTCGAACGGCTTAAAGATATAGTCGACCGCTCCTGCTTCATAGCCGCGGTAAATATACCTTTCATCTTTATTAATCGCAGTCACAAAAATGATTGGCGTAAGTTTGTACTTTTCATGCTTACGAATCAAAGCCGCGGTTTCAAAACCATCTAGTTCTGGCATTTGTACGTCGAGCAAAATCACACCAAATTCATAAATGCCTAAAAGATCCAAAGCTTCGCGCCCGGATTGGGCTTTCACCAAATTCACGTCAGGCATATCCAGGACGGCCTCTAAAGTTATGAGGCCGTCGATACGGTCATCGACAATTAAAATGTCTACGGGGCTTTGCTCTAGTTTCATTTTTTATTTAATTCGTCTCTTCTTTTTTGGGTAACCACGAATACATCACTGCCAACAGATGGGCCTCATCCACTGGCTTAGTGACATAATCCGAGGCTCCGGCTTCCAAACATTTTTCTCTGTCACCTTTCATCGCTTTTGCCGTCAAGGAAATGATCGGCAAGTTCACGAAGTTAGGTAATGTGCGAATTTCACGTGTCGCCTCAAGTCCATCCATCTCTGGCATCATCGTATCCATCAGCACCAGATCGGTGTCTGGGTTTTCAACAAGGACTTTAATCCCTTGGCGGCCGTTTTCTGCGAAGATCACATTCATGCCGCGCATTTTTAGAACGCTCGACAAAGCAAATACGTTACGAACGTCGTCGTCGACGATCAGAACTTTGCGACCGGCAAAATCGGCATCCACTGGCAGGGGACGCACATAAGCAAATTCTTCGGCTTCATCCGTCGCCATTTGTGGCTCTATGCCCGTGTACTTTAACGGCAAACGCAGTGTAAAGATTGATCCTTGTCCTGCCTGACTTTCCACTTCAATCATACCACCCAACAGACGAGCAATTTCCCGACTGATCGTCAGTCCCAAACCGGTGCCGCCGTATTTACGGCTTGTTGTTCCGTCAGCTTGCTGGAAGGCTTCAAAGATTAGTTTTTGTTTTTCCGGCGGAATACCGATACCCGTATCGGTAACACGGAAGACCACAGCCCCTTTGGTTTTACCCGCGCCTTCTATCGCAAAGTCGCGGTGATTTTTATCCAGAAGCACCTCTAATTTTACTTGGCCTTTTTCAGTGAACTTAAAGGCGTTCGACAAAAGATTTTTCAAAATCTGATGCAAACGATTTTCGTCCGTGTACATATTCTTCGGCAAATCCGGGCTGGTTTCGATCACAAATTCCAAATTTTTGTGTTCAGCGACAGGGCGGAATGTTTGCTCGATGTACTCTTGGACTTCTTTCAGCTGCACCGCTTTTGGCGACACCGGCATTTTACCAGCCTCAACTTTAGAAAGATCCAAGATCTCGTTAATCAGGGCTAACAAATCCTGACCCGCAGAATGCACAGTACTTGCAAACTTCACTTGATCCGAACTTAAATTTTTATCGCGGTTGTCTGCCAGTGTCTTCGATAAGATCAACAAGCTATTAAGCGGCGTACGTAATTCGTGGGACATGTTCGCCAAGAATTCTGATTTGTACTTCGAAATAAGCGACAGCTGTTCGGCTTTTTCTTCGAGTGAGCGAGAAGCAAGTTCGACCTCTTGATTTTTGACTTCTAAAAGTTTCGCCTTTTCTTCCAGCTCTTTTGCTTGCGCTTCCAGCTCGGCATTCGAACGTTTCAACTCTTGTAAAAGTTCTTCCGTTCTCATGCTTGACGAGATCATATTCAAGATAACGCCGACGGAATCCATCAACTGATCCAAGAAATTGATATAGTTCTGCGTGAATGGAATCACCGAAGCCAGCTCGATCACGGCTTTTAATTCGCCCTCGAACATCACCGGCAGAACGATCACGTTACGTGGTCTTTCGTCGACAATGCTAGAGCTGATCGTGATGTAGTCTTCAGGCGGATTGGTTAACAAGATACGTTTTTTCTCGAACGCACATTGTCCGACCAGACCTTCTTTCAGTTTGTATTTGTTCGAAACAGTTTTTCTTTCGGTGAACGCATAACTTGCGATCAAGTTTAGAACTGTTTCGCTGCCTTCCATTTCCGCCATAAAGAATGTTCCTTGGCGGGCGTCTACTAGAGGAGTCAGTTCGGACATAATCAACTGCGCAACGGAAGCAACGCTTCGTTGACCTTGCATCATGCCAGAGAACTTCGCAAGATTGGTCTTCAACCAGTCCTGCTCGTTATTCTTCTGAGTTGTATCTTTTAAGTTCGAGATCATCTGATTGATGTTCTCTGAAAGAGCTGCAACCTCGCCCTCGGCTTCAACCGTGATCGAACGAGTTAAGTCACCTTTCGTAACCGCTGTCGAAACCTCCGCGATCGCACGAACCTGAGTCGTTAAGTTTCCGGCTAGCTGATTTACGTTGTCTGTTAAGTCTTTCCAAGTACCTGAAGCACCCGGAACTTTGGCCTGACCACCCAGCTTACCTTCGATACCCACCTCACGGGCAACTGTTGTTACCTGATCCGAGAAGGTTCTTAACGTGTCGGTCATCGAGTTGATGGTTTCAGCAAGGGCCGCAACCTCCCCTTTGGCTTCAAGAACGAGCCTTTGATTCAAGTCCCCGTCGGCAACCGCAGTTACGACCTTCACGATACCACGTACTTGCATCGTTAAATTCGAGGCCATGAAATTTACGTTGTCTGTTAAGTCTTTCCAAGTACCCGCAACACCCGGCACGTTGGCTTGGGCTCCTAGTTTACCTTCGGTGCCCACCTCGCGGGCGACTGTCGACACCTGATCGGCGAACGTTCTTAATGTGTCGGTCATCGAGTTGATAGTTTCGGCAAGTGCGGCAACTTCCCCTTTGGCCTCAAGGACGAATTTTTGATTCAAATCCCCGTTGGCAACCGCGGTTACGACCTTGACGATACCACGTACTTGCATCGTTAAGTTCGAGGCCATGAAGTTTACATTATCGGTTAAGTCTTTCCATGTACCCGAGACACCTTTTACGTCGGCTTGCCCTCCGAGTTTTCCTTCCGTACCCACCTCTTTGGCAACACGGGTTACCTCGGCGGCGAATGAGTTCAGCTGATCCACCATGACGTTGATCGTATTTTTTAATTCTAAGATCTCGCCTTTGGCATCAACTGTAATTTTTTGTGACAAGTCCCCCTTGGCAACCGCGGTCGTAACTTTTGCGATGTTACGTACTTGGGCTGTCAGATTATTCGCAAGACCATTTACGTTATCCGTTAAGTCTTTCCAAGTTCCGGATACACCCTTAACATCGGCCTGACCACCCAGACGACCTTCGGTACCCACGTCCTTCGCAACACGAGTTACCTCGGCTGCGAACGAATTCAGCTGATCCACCATGACGTTGATGGTATTTTTTAATTCTAAGATTTCACCTTTCGCATCAACCGTAATTTTTTGTGACAAGTCACCTTTGGCAACCGCAGTGGTCACTTTTGCGATATTACGTACCTGCGCGGTTAAGTTTCCGGCAAGACCATTCACGTTATCTGTTAAGTCTTTCCAAGTTCCTGAAACCCCGCGAACTTCGGCCTGTCCACCCAAACGACCTTCGGTCCCCACGTCCTTCGCAACACGAGTTACCTCGGCTGCGAACGAATTCAGCTGATCCACCATCGTATTGATGGTGTTCTTAAGTTCGAAGATTTCACCCTTAGCATCAACCGTGATCTTTTGTGACAAGTCGCCTTTGGCAACCGCGGTTGTTACTTTTGCGATATTACGTACCTGCGCCGTTAAGTTTCCGGCCAGACCATTCACGTTATCCGTTAAGTCTTTCCAAGTACCCGAGACCCCTTTTACTTCCGCTTGTCCGCCCAGCTTTCCTTCCGTACCCACTTCCTTCGCCACACGAGTTACCTCGGCCGCGAATGAGTTCAGCTGATCCACCATGACGTTGATCGTATTTTTTAGCTCGAAGATTTCACCCTTTGCATCAACAGTAATTTTTTGTGATAAGTCACCCTTGGCAACCGCCGTCGTAACTTTTGCGATATTACGCACCTGATCCGTTAAGTTTCCGGCCAAGCTATTTACGTTATCTGTTAAGTCTTTCCATGTTCCAGAAACCCCACGAACCTCTGCTTGTCCGCCGAGTTTTCCTTCCGTACCCACTTCCTTCGCCACACGAGTTACCTCGGCCGCGAACGAGTTCAGCTGATCCACCATGATGTTGATGGTATTTTTTAGTTCCAAGATTTCACCCTTGGCATCAACGGTAATTTTTTGTGATAAGTCGCCGGTCGCAACCGCAGTTGTTACTTTTGCGATGTTACGTACCTGCGCGGTTAAGTTTCCGGCAAGACCATTTACGTTATCCGTTAAGTCCTTCCATGTTCCGGAAACCCCTTTTACGTCCGCTTGTCCTCCGAGTTTTCCCTCGGTACCAACCTCTTTCGCCACACGAGTTACCTCGGCCGCGAAGGAACGGAGCGTATCCACCATCGTATTGATGGTGTCTTTTAGTTCCAGGATCTCACCTCTGGCATCAACCGTAATTTTTTGTGACAAGTCACCATTGGCAACCGCTGTCGTTACTTTCGCGATATTACGAACCTGCGCTGTCAGATTATTCGCAAGACCATTTACGTTATCCGTTAAGTCTTTCCATGTACCCGACACACCTTTTACGTCGGCCTGACCACCCAGACGACCTTCAGTACCCACGTCCTTCGCAACACGCGTAACTTCGGCCGCGAACGAGTTCAGCTGATCCACCATGACGTTGATGGTATTTTTTAGCTCCCAGATTTCTCCGCGGGCATCAACTGTAATTTTTTGTGATAAGTCGCCGTTGGCAACTGCAGTGGTAACTTTTGCGATATTACGAACCTGCGCTGTTAAGTTATTCGCAAGACCGTTTACGTTATCTGTTAAGTCTTTCCAAGTTCCAGAAACCCCTTTTACGTCGGCCTGACCGCCCAGACGACCTTCGGTACCCACCTCTTTTGCCACACGAGTTACCTCGGCTGCGAATGATGAAAGCTGATCCACCATGACGTTGATGGTATTTTTCAACTCAAAGATTTCACCTTTGGCATCAACTGTAATTTTTTGTGATAAGTCACCCTTGGCAACCGCTGTCGTTACTTTCGCGATATTACGAACTTGGTCCGTTAAGTTTCCGGCAAGACCATTTACATTGTCGGTTAGATCTCTCCAGATACCTGAAGCTCCGCGCACGTCGGCTTGTCCGCCGAGTTTTCCTTCCGTACCAACCTCTTTCGCAACACGCGTAACTTCTGAGGCAAATGAATTCAACTGATCCACCATGGCATTCACCGTCGTACCGATACGTAGGAATTCCCCCTTCACCGCACGACCGTCAATTTCCAATGACATCTTTTGTGACAAGTCCCCTTTGGCCACCGAGGTGATAACGCGGGCAACTTCTTGGGTTGGTTGAACCAGATCCCCGATCAGCAAGTTGACTGAATCAACTGAGGTATTCCAAGCGCCGCGCACCGAACCCATCGACACACGCTCATTCATCTTACCTTCCAGACCGACCGTCGAACGAACACGCACGAATTCATTCGCCATGTTTTCATTCAGCTCGATGATGTCATTGAGGACTTCACCGATTTCGGCGATGATGCCCTCTTGACCGACAGGCATGCGGACAGCGAAGTCACCACGACGCACGGCTTTGACCGTGAATAAAAGTTGGCGCAATTGTTCTTTTGAATTCATGTCTGTTGGCAGATCAAAATTCAAAAGAGTTGACGGCGCCACCGCTTTTTTGTCGAGTGAAGGAAGGTCCTTAAATTGTTTAGGACTTTTTTTAGTACGACTTTTTGCTTCTACATTCGTATCAAGCTTAGCCACGAGGGTTCTCCTGTTGTTTTGGGAATCACCCTCATATTGAGCCGGAACGTTTTTGTAATATGTAGCCAAAATTTTACTCTTACGCGCTTGTAATTTCAGAGTCACATAGGGTCAATTACACCCCAGCAACATGTTAAAGAGCAAAAAAGATTCTGCAGCGCCTTCTTTGCAGAACTATTTATTACTTCATCTATATATGCAGAGAAATTTTTATGTGCAGAAAAATAATGAGTGGAGATTTTTGTGCGGACTCAGTTAAAAAGCTGTTAAATCATTTTGCTTCGCTGCAGTGACGATATTGCGCAGCAAGCTTGCGGTCCGTTTCTTTTAAAAATTTTGTCGGCACATCTTTCCCGCCATGGCCGCGGATTTCAGCCGCCATTAAATCCACACCACACTGTAAACTTTGTGAAGGGCGTTTGGCATCCGTCATCTTAGGACACTCCAACGGATTGATCGCGTACATACCCGGGGCTCTTTTCACCGAAGCTTCAGCTTCGTTCACGCACTTCACATCACCCGAAGACTTCGCCATCATCACCCACAACCAGAAAAATTCTTTTTGTTCGGTGTTCATCGCCGCGTAACCTGGGCAGATTTTTTTTGCCATCACCTCGCTGCGGGACGATTGCGCGAAGACATCTTTTTTATCACGTATTTGCTGCAACAAATAGGAACCGTTCGGACCCATCTTGCCGTCTTTACCCAAAAAGCTTGAACACTCTGCAGATAATTTCGCAGCCACATCCGCACCGATTTCTTTGGCCAGCTCTTCGCTCACATCTTTTTCTTTAACTTTGCCAGCATCTTGGCGAGCCTTGTCGGTGATCTTTTCAACATCACTCGCCACGCGGCGTGTTTCTTTGCCCGGTTTACCCATCGCACTTTTATTGGTGCCTCCCCCAAAAAGGAGCGGGCAAAAATGCGTGGCCAACTGGATCATCCCCTGAACTTGAGGACTTAACCCGGCAGGTTGCTGATTCTGCAAAGCCGCCAACTGCGCCTGCTGTTGTTGCAAAATATAGGTCTGCTGCGCGTTCATGATTTGAAACGCTGAAGCCGACGACGACGTCTGAGCATGAATAACAAGGGGCGTAAAAGTAGCTAAAAGAAAAACTAAGCGAAACATGCGTTTATTATCGGCAAATATCGCTAAGATTGTGAGTCCAGACACCCAGACTTTAGTGCCGCATCGCAGAGATTTGTTGGGAAATGGTCAGCATCTGCGAGTTTTGTTGCAAGACCTTAATTCCCTTAATATTTTGGTTTTGACCGACCCCGTATATGCTGCGAATAGGGCGCAGCGTTTCTACTAGGCACCATCAATGCCTAACTATGGAGGATTTAATGCGTTCTTTTGTCTTATCGTTACTAGTGCTAGTCAGTGCTCAATTCGGCCATGCCGCAAATTCTACGGCAGAGATTCCATACTACGGCGAACAATTTTACCGCGATCTTGCCACTGGCATTTCAAATAACGATTTGAAAATGAGCATCAAAAAAGTTTTGCGCAGCTATCACTTAAAAACAGCTGGCACATTCGACCAAATCGTTGAGAGCTGCAGTGGTTCTGGTTGTTACAGCCAAACTTCATTGGGTTACAACGGGGCGCGCGTTGTCTTGATGGGTAATCTTTATCTTACAAATCACAATGGTTCTTACGGTGTTCAAGACGTTTATTGTGATAACGAAAAAACATCGAAAGACTTTAACGGCGACGCTCCAGCGCCGAACAGAATCCCAGATTCTAACGTGATCAACACTGAGCACACATGGCCGCAAAGTCGTTTTTCTGGCAAACACGACAAAGGCTACCAAAAGGCCGATCTTCATCACTTATTCCCGACTGATACAAAATTGAACTCGATCCGTGGCAACAACAGTTTTGGCGAAGTGGCTCGTGATACTAAACGCTTAGAGTGCCCAGCTTCTCGTTATGGTGTCTCAACGTCGGGACGTGAAGACGTTTTTGAACCACCTAAAAATCACCGTGGTAATGTCGCTCGTGCCTTGTTCTATTTCTCTATGCGCTATGACCTTCCGATCGATGCTACTCAAGAAGCTTTCTTGCGTAAATGGTCAAAAGAAGACCCTGTGGATTCTGAAGAAGTTCGTCGCAACAACGAAATCTACAAAGCGCAAAACAACAGAAATCCATTCGTTGATTTCGTCGGTCTTGAAGACAGCATTAACGATTTCTAGTCATTAACTAAATATTGAACTTAAAGCCCACCCTCTTCACGGACGGTGGGCTTTTTTTATGGCGCTTTTCCTTATATTTTAAATAACGGCAGCACGATTCACTTTGACTGGCGCATCTTGACCTCATGCAGCTTTCTGTGGAAATCTCACTGCCATGGCGATTACTCTCTTACAACTGCAGTCCGGTAAAAAATCTTTTGGATCTCGCGTCCTCTTTGACGAAGCGACTTTCGCCATCAACGAAGGCGAACATGTGGGCGTTATTGGGCCCAACGGGGCCGGCAAATCCACCTTGTTCAAAATCTTGGTCGAACAAGAACACCTGGATTCAGGCATCGTCACACGTTCACAGCAGTTGCGTTTGGGTTATTTAGAACAAGAATCTGACTGGAATGTCGATGACAAGGTCGAAGAATACCTAGAAAAAAACTGCCTACGTCCTTTGTGGGAACTTAAACAGTTCGGTTTAAAACTGGGTTTAGAAGAAAGCCATTTTCAATCCCATTTAAAGCAGCTAAGCGGCGGCTATCGCATGCGCGTAAAGTTGCTGTATCTGATTGGCCAAGAGCCAAATTTACTGCTGCTGGATGAGCCCACCAACTTTTTGGATCTAGAAACGTTGCTCGTTTTAGAAAGTTTCCTGCAAGAGTTCAAAGGTGCTTTCCTGTTGATTTCCCATGACCGGGAATTTTTGCGTCGAGTGACCGATCACATCTTGGAAGTGGAAGCCGGTGACATCGTTAAATTCCCCGGCAGTCTGGATGACTAT
>CAMLMF010000062.1 GCA_946480995.1 uncultured Bdellovibrio sp.
AGGAGAGTATTCATACTTTTCCTCTGGATAATTCAAAGTCATCATCTTCTTTTGATTGAAGAGATTCTTCAAAAGATGCTTCATGGTGATCGACATACCACCAAGAACCCCTGGCAAGTACCACTTGGACTTTTCAGAGTTATTTTGCATTACGCTCATAAGCTACCTCTTCTGAAAACAAACTCATTCTTTTTACGCGCTTCAAGTTCAACTTGGTCGACACGTTGATTTGTCGGCATAAACGGTTGAGCTGAAGTTGGGATATTCAAGTTTTTACCAGCCATTAACAACGCAGCCTCAGTCAAAGTCAGTGCTTCAGAAACAACTGTCGTCACTTTTTTGAATTTCTGTTCAAGGCCCGCAAAGTTAATAAATGTTCCGTCTTTTTCAACGAAAGTTTTTGTTGGGATCAGCCATACGTTGCCAGTCAATGCCATCAAAGCTTCGTTTTTACCTGCTTGCAACCAGATCAAGTTTTGCGCTTTTGAAAGTTCTTTCAAACGATCTGCAAAGTCAGGGAAAACCGCTTGGTTTTCAGGACCCGCAACCACCACCGTTTTCACGGCACCACTTGCTAGACCCGCAGACAATTCATTCCACGTTGCCGTGACACCGTGTTTTTCCAAGACCTTCAATAGACCTTTGGTGTTTGGATTTTTGTCACCGCGGATAAGAAGTCCGTCGAACTCGTCGAAGCTTTCTTTATTGTTGATCCAGAAGTAAACCTTCTTAGTTTTGTATTCGTTGACGAAAGTCGAAACGATCGCATCGAACTCTTCCACTGTGTATTGCGCTGTCAAAACCAAAGCCAAAGAGTCAGCTGCAGTCGCTTTTAAAACTTCAGAAGCTTTTTTCGCTGCGGCCCCTGCTGCCATTTCAGTCCAGCCAGAAGCTCCGCGCACTTGCGCCTTCAATAAACGGCTTTCTTGGTTCACGAATTTGTATACGTCGCGACCTTCATCACACATCCAGTGACCGTTTACTTTTTCATTGTAAACAGGCTTGATACGGAAGAAGCCTTCACGATTGTAGTACGCTTTAACGTTACAACCAGTTGAACAACCGTTACATACTGTCTCAGCGTCTTTGAGATACCAAACCCTTTGACGGAAACGGAAATCTTTAGAAGTCAAAGCGCCCACTGGGCAGATATCCACAGTGTTCAATGAATATTTGTTATTCAATTCCAAACCATCGTGTGTGCCGATTTCAGAACGATCACCACGGTTGAAAATACCCAACTCATTTGTTTTAGAAACTTCTTCTGTGAAACGCACACAACGAGAACACAAGATGCAACGTTCAGAGTCCAAAACGACTGTCGGACCAAGATCGACAACCTTGTGTTTCTTTTGTTTGTGTTCAGCCATTTCTGGATCGTACTTGCCGTACTCCATGTATTGATCTTGCAAACCGCACTCGCCAGCTTGGTCACAGATCGGGCAATCCAAAGGATGGTTGATCAAATGGAAATCGAGTCCCCACTTCACAGCATCGCGAACTTTTTCCGATGTGTTATTGATCTTCATACCTTCAGTGATCGTAGTATTACATGCGATCTGTACGCGTGGATTTCCTTCGATTTCCACCATACAAAGACGGCAAACACCGGCAACGCTTAAGCCATCATGCCAGCAGTAATGTGCAATACGGTCACCGGAATCGACCATCGCTTTGATGATCGACGTGCCTTCTTTTACTTCGACTTCTTTGCCATTAATGGTGCATTTCGGCATATGTCGTTCCTTTTACTTTCGAACGTCCTTCACGAACGTAGAATTCAAATTCATCTCTAAATTTAGTTACAAAACTTAACACCGGTAAAGCCGCTGCATCGGAAAGAGCGCAGATCGTTTTACCTTTCATGTTGTCAGCGACTTTGATCAAAAGATCGATGTCTTGCAAACGACCACGGCCTTCAAGGATCGAGTGGAGGATTTTATCCAACCAGCCAGTTCCTTCACGGCATGGAGTGCACTGACCACAAGATTCATGGGCATAGAAGTGAGTTAAAACTCCCAACATATCCACCATACATTGTGAATCGTCGATCACGATCACGGCACCGGAACCTAACATCGTGCCCAGACCCGCCAGAGATTCGTAATCCAAGTTTGCTTTCGCCACTTCTTCAGCTGTCAAAACTGGCGCGGAAGAACCTCCAGGAATCACCGCTTTTAAGCGACGACCTGGCTTCATGCCTCCGCCTTCTTTCATGATCAAATCCATCAATGGGTAACCCAGTGGAACTTCGTAGTTGCCAGGTTTCATGACGTTGCCAGAAAGAGAGAACAATTTAGTTCCCGCAGATTTTTCAGTCCCATGTTTTCTGTAAGTAGCTGCGCCATCGCGAACGATGTAAGTCACAGCCGCCAAAGTTTCTACGTTGTTTACGATAGTTGGCTTACGCAAATAACCTTGCACAGCTGGGAACGGCGGCTTCAATTTTGGTTGGCCTTTCAGACCTTCCAAAGAAGAAATCATACCTGTTTCTTCGCCGCAGATATAAGCGCCCGCGCCACGGTACACATCTAGATCGAAATCAAAACCAGAGCCTAGGATGTTTTTACCCAAAAGACCGGCATCGTAAGCTTCTTTCAAAGCTTTATATAGACACTCGATTGGGTAAACGTATTCACCACGAACATAGATATAACCTTTGTTCGATCCGACCGCGAAAGCCGAAATGATCATCCCTTCGATCAATTGGTGTGGAGCACGCTCCATCATCATACGATCTTTGAAAGTTCCTGGTTCACCTTCATCGGCATTACACAACAAATAACGAGGTTCGCCGTTTTTCGGCAAGAAGCCCCACTTCATTCCCGTTGGGAAACCCGCACCACCACGACCGCGCAGACCTGAAGCTTTCACTTCGTCGATGATCGCTTGAGGTTGCATTTTCAAAGCTTTCGGCAAAGTTTCGTAACCGCCCTTAGCTTTGTAACCCGCCAAAGTTTGATACTCTGGCAAATGATAGAACTCTGTAAGTACTTTTACTTCAGACATTATTTCATACCTCTTAGAAGATTCATTGCCGTTTCCGGAGTCAGCTTCTCGTGATAAGTGTCGTTCACTTGCATCATAGGTGCTGTGCCACAAGATCCCAAGCATTCCACTTTAGAAATTGTGAAGCGCCCATCTGTAGTCACGTCATTCAACTTCACGCCCAGCTCATGGCAGATGTGGTGAGCTAACTCGCGGCCACCTTCCAACGCGCAGGAAATATTCGTACAAACTTGTACGTGGTATTTACCGACAGGCTTTTGGTTGAACATTGTATAAAATTTGAAAACTTCATTAATACGCGCCTCAGGAATTTCCATTACTTGTGACAAGTAACGAATCATTTCCGGCGTGATGAAGCCTTTGTTTTCTTTTTGCGCAATATACAAGCTTGGGATGATGGCAGAATCTTTCGCTTCATAGCGATTGAGTTCTTTTTTAACCTCTGCCAAGCCTTTATCTGAAAGTGTAAACATTCTTGTTTCCCTTTAAAAATCAGTCCAGTTGCGGCGCCCCCGGGCGCCTCCACATCCTCCGCGTCCGCGGATTATCTGTCCAATTCGCCAGCAATAAGATTCATCGATGCCACGGTTGCAATGGCGTCAGCCAACATCGCGCCTTTTACCACTGTTGGGAAAGACTGATAGATTGCAAAACATGGTGGACGAACTTTCAAACGGTATGGATTTGCAGAACCATCGCTGACTAGATAGAAGCCCAATTCACCATTGGCAGCTTCTGTCGCGTCGTACACTTCACCAACTGGTGGGCGCAGACCTTTGATGATCAACATAAAGTGATTCATCAAACCTTCGATGTTTCCGTAAACGTCTTTTTTCTCTGGCAGAACAATGCCCTTGTCGCGGATTGTGTAATCGCCACCCGGAACATTTTTGCAAACTTGTTCGATGATACGAACTGATTGGCGCATTTCTTCAAAGCGCACCAAATAACGGTCGTAAATATCGCCTGAAGTTCCTACTGGAACATCAAAGTCCAAAGCGTCGTAACCATAATATGGTTGAGATTTACGCAAATCCAAGTTCACGCCAGAAGCGCGCAACATCGGCCCCGTGTAACCCCACTGAATAGCGTCTGCCGCAGAAACTGGGCATACGTTACGAGTACGCTGGATGAAGATTTTATTATCAACAACCATGCTGGCCATTTCGTCTGTGCCACGGCGAATTTCTTTACACAAAGTAAGAACTTCGTCGAACCAACCTTCCGGCGCATCTTGAGCCATACCACCGACGCGAGTCATAGATACGGTCAAACGAGCTCCGCAAAGTTTTTCAAACAAGCCATAAACTTGTTCGCGCAAACCGAACATATAGAAGAAAGAAGTCAAAGCCCCTAAGTCCATCGCGCCAGTACCGATTGAAATCGTATGGTCGATGATACGTGAAAGCTCCGCTAAGATCACACGCATCGCTTGCGCTTTTGGCGGAATTTCAACGCCCAAAAGTCTTTCAACCGCTTTGCAGTAACCGATGTTATTCATTGGCGCTGAACAATAGTTCAAACGATCTGTGTACGGAATAACTTGGTTGTACGGGTGAGTCTCTGCCATTTTTTCGAAGCAACGGTGCAAGTAACCAATTTCGTTGTTACAACGAACGATGGTTTCCCCGTCCATTTCAGCCATCACACGAAGTGTTCCGTGCATTGCTGTATGCGCAGGACCGATGTTCAAAGGAACATATTTATCATTCAAAACATCACCAGGCTCGCCCGGCTCATTGTTGAAGTGAATTGGCATTGAAGTCGTACAAGCTTGTTGCAAGTTTGCATCGTAGTCTTTGCGAAGGGCATGGCCTTGGAATTGGTGATGAGTCAAGATACGACGTAAATTCGCATGACCATCAAACTTAATCCCGAACATGTCGTAAGCTTCACGCTCAAACCAGTCTGCACCACGGTACGCAGGGATCACTGTGCCGATAGATTCGTTTTCACCAACTTGTGCTTTCACACGCAAGCGAGAAGAGTCTTTGGACGAAAACAAGTGATAGACCACATCAAAACGTTTTTCACGGCTTGGATAATCCACTCCGCACACGTCCATCAAGAAGTCGAACTGACCACTGTCGCGGAAGAATTTTAGCAACGCAGGAACGTCTTCCTTCGGAACTTCTAATACATCGTCACCCACAGCGTGAGTGAATTTGTAGTTCCCGATATTGAACTTACCCGCAAGGCTTTGTTTAATATTTTCAAGTTTGTTCATATGGATACTTCCAGTTGTCTTTCCAAGGGCGTGGTTGATGAGTCGCGATCATACGTTGCAAAGCCATGATACCATCCATCACCGCTTCGGGTGTTGGCGGGCAACCTGGGATGTACACGTCGACAGGGATAACTTTATCAACACCTTGAAGAACGTGATACGCGCGATAGAAACCACCAGAACTTGCACAAGCTCCCATGGCAATAACGTATTTTGGTTCTAACATTTGTTGATAGATACGTGTGATAACGGGAGCCATCTTTTCAGTGATAGTTCCGGCCACAACAAGTAAGTCCGCCTGGCGTGGAGAAAAGCGCGCCACCTCTGCACCGAAACGGGCAAGGTCGTACTTCGGTCCCATCACCGACATGAACTCGATACCGCAACAAGCAGTACCATAAGGCATTGGCCACAAAGAATTTTTTCTTCCCCACGCAACCAAAGCATCAAGCTTTGATGTGAAGGCAACTTCTCGTGACATATCATCTATGGCTTGAGATCCACTCGCGCCATCATGAGACGCAGAACCCTGCACCTGATCTTTGTGCATAAAAACACCTCTGTAATTTCATTTAGCTATCATTAAGTAATTACTGATTTTCCGTAGTCCTGACAACTAGATATGTATTATAGGACGCTCCACCAAATTCTACAACGCGACATAGCAAAGACAGCCAAATGAAATTGATTCTCTGATCCACACACTTCAAACTAAAAATTCCGCTCATTATCAATCGAGGAGAGCCGCCGTGCTAAATCACACGCCGCTCTGAGGGGACCTCGAGACGAAAGGATTTCGAATGAAAAAAGTGGCTCTGTACGTCGGCTCTGCCATTCTTGCTCTAAGTATTGGAGCAAACGGAAACTCTAAAAGACAAGATTTGCTCATTAAACTAGCACCTGGATTCACAGAATTCCAAATGCAGGGTGCAAAAGTCGAACAACTTTCAGAAAGCTGGGTTCGCGTTCAAACTCCGCATAACGTGAGTATCCAAAGTCTAGAAAAAAATCCTGCGGTCGAATTCGTGCAACCGAACTACAAAATCACTTTACTGGAAGACTACAGCATCCAAGATTCACTTCGTAAAGCGGCCTTAGCAAAAATGCTGTCACGCAACCCACCGATGCGCGATTTAGCGAAAGCAGACAATCCACCCATTCCTGACGCTCCGCAGACAACAACGGGAGCAGATCCTTTGTTCGCCAAACAATGGGGCATGCTTGATATCGGCGTGACCGATGCTTGGAAAAAAACCAAAGGCAGTGAAGAAGTTGTCGTTGCCGTGATCGACACAGGCGTTGATTACACGCACGAAGATCTTTTGCCTAATTTATGGAGAAACTCTGCAGAGATTCCAAACAACGGCATCGACGATGATGGCAATGGTTACATCGACGACGTGATTGGTTGGGACTTTGTTTCTAATGACAACAAACCTTATGACCTAGCGATGGATCCGATCGACATTTTATTTAAAGGTGGCAATCCTGGTCACGGCACACATTGCGCAGGCAACGTAGCAGCACGTGGCGATAACGGCAAAGGTGTTGCCGGTGTTGCTCCGAATGTAAAAATCATGTCTTTGCGTTTCATCTCTGAAAAAGGCCAAGGCACAACAGCTGATGCGATCAAAGCCGTTCGCTATGCTGTTGATAACGGCGCAAAAGTGATGAGCAACTCATGGGGCTCTGAGGGCGAAGAGGCGGGTTCTCCGGAAAACCAAGCATTGCGTGATGCCGTTCAATACGCGCAAGACAATGGCGTGTTGTTCGTAGGCGCAGCAGGTAACGGCCACAAAGGCGTAGGCTACAACAACGACACCGATGCCCTTCCTTCTTACCCAGCATCTTACGACCACGACATTATTATTTCTGTTGCGGCATTAGACGTAAACAACAACCTAGGTTCATTTTCAAACTGGGGCGCAAAAACAGTGGATATCGGCGCACCAGGCGTAAAAGTTTTCTCGACAGTTGTCGATCAAGGTTACACAGATGTTGTGATCGACAAATTCGGCTTCAAAGCAACATGGGATGGAACTTCCATGGCGACTCCACACGTTGCGGGTGCCGCTGCTTTATACTGGTCAGCGAATCCAACAAAAACATGGCAAGAAGTTAAGGCCGCGATCTTAGGATCTGCTAAAAGCATCAGCGCCATGAACGGCAAGTCTGTTTCAGGTGGCAAGCTAGACGTCAAAGCTTTGATGAACTACTAAGACAAAGCAGAAATTTGATTTCACAAAAGGCAGGACAGAAATGTTCTGCCTTTTTTTATTCCCGAAAGTCCAGGCAGTCTCAGACTGAAACAAAAAATCAGGTCTCGCAGAATCCAGACCCGCCACCGATAAGACCTAAGGGAGGTCGGTATGGATTTAAGTGTCGTCTTGAAGTTATTAGAAGAAAATAAAGAAAAATTTAAATGCGTCGACTTCGCCTACATCCTGCCAACAGACAAGTTAGAGTATATCCAGTTCGATAATAGAGACGATCTGGATCGCTTCACAAATTCCCGACCCGAAGAAGAAAGCTTCATTCTTTTAAGAACCAGTGAAGTCGATAAGTGCTTCTCCGCTTCGATGCCGGACTATATCGCCATCATCGTTGATGATAACACTAAACTTTTCGTCCATGACTACCAGAAAGGCCAAATAGCCCCTCCATTAGAAACGACACGCAGTGGCCCTGCGGATCCAATAGAGCTGCGTAAAGAAATCGAACGACTTTTCCAACTAGCGCAAGAAGAGGGAAACCTCCTGCATACGTTTCACTAGAAATTCCGCAGCCTCGTCAGGAGTGAATTTATAATTGGTAGCACGCCATTCATTCTTCTTTTCAGCAAATGCCTTAAGAGCCTCATTGACGACATCAAAAACTACGCCCGAACCAACTTGATTCTCCCAATTCCTCCCAGAACCTACTGGATTTGACATCAACTCAAATGGTCGAGCGTTAGAGTTGTTCCGATCAAAGAGAGAAATATATAAAGCATTTCCCTCCCTTCGCCCCCACCGAACCTCAATCTCAACACGAACCCCCGGCCTTGTCTGCCGAGCAAAATAACCCCGAACTTCATCAAAATACTTAGTCGCTTGCAAATTACTAATACCCATCCCCTCCCACACAGCAATATTCAGACACTCCCCATCTGAAACCCAGGCCCCTCAAAAAAACGCCTCGCGGAACCAAGTACGAATTTGAGGATTTAGGATTTTTAGTAAATGCAGGGTCGTAGGTCGACCTTAGCCGGCGCATGGATGCGCGAACCCGCCTACTGGCGGGCGGCGTTGAGCACGGATGCGTGTCGACCGAAGCGCCCTGCATTTACTAAAAATCCTAAATCCTCAAATCCCCGTGCTGGCATCCCAGATCCGGTTTGTAATTTCGCGGCGGTGACAAAATGGATCCAGTTTTCATGGCATAGGAATTGTATTAGCAGTTCCGCAAAGTCGGGACTCATAAACCACCCCGATTCAGGAGATGCCAATGAGCCCGAAACTTTTAGTACTTTGTGCCGCAATGCTTGGACTGACTGCCTGTGAACCTATTTCTGGCGGTATCAATTTTGTAAAATCCATCACTGTTAAAACTCAACAGAAATCAGGTTGTGGCTATGGCGAACTGGATGCCTGCCAAACAACTTACACTGCCATCCCAGTTGGCAACGCAAGCTTCGATTTACTTTTCAGAAACGAACAGTCTCTAACTTTAACTGTGAAAGCCGGCAAAAAATCTATCGCAACAGATATCATGCTTCCAAAAGGCAAAACGATTCCAGCCAACGGACGCGTGGTTTTCACTTCACGCGAGTTAAGCCAACCGTTTGATCTTGAAGCAAACATGCGCACTGATGTTAGCGAAACTCCAGAAGAGTGGGGCTGGGAAGAGTGCACATACACAACTCGTGAAGAAGTGTGCCGTCGCGATTCTAAAAAAGGTTACATCTGCGAAATCGAAACTGTTGAACACCGCGGGACTCGCGATGTGCGTTTCTTTTACCGTACGACAGATGAATACCTTGAAGGTCGCTTGACGACTCCAAGCAATGCTGCTGATCTTATCGCAACAATGTCTGGCACTCGTCACGACACTGACAAAATCTACACGTTCCAAGGTCAGTGCATGCGTCACTAGCTCGTGCTAAGTGACAGTTATTGAAGTGTTAAAAAATCGGCGGGTTTTTCTAGACCCGCCTTTCTAGATTCTTTCACCATCTTAATTTGATAAAACTTTGATCTTCCAAAAAAGTAGAGTGAGCACACAACGGCCCTTTATCTATTGGAGAATGTCATGAATCTGAACGAAGCCCAAAGCCTGTTTAGCAGTCACTTGATAACTTTACAACCTGACTCTCTTACGAGCGAAGAGTCGCAGATCGTTGAGCGTCTGTCGTTACCGCAAACGTTTGAGATTTATCATCACGCCTATTTCACGCGTCTG
>CAMLMF010000063.1 GCA_946480995.1 uncultured Bdellovibrio sp.
TCCGCTTTTTGCATCGATACAGTCTGTTGCTGTTGCACTTGGCGCTGTTCGTTGTCGCGCACTTCGTTGCGGGTTTTCAGACAGCCAGTTAAAAACAGAGACGTTAAAATTAGGACAACAGCAAACTTCATAGAACATCTCCCGTTCTTTGGCGAATTAAGCGTGCCGAATTTTCTGCCTTTTCAGCAGCAATACGAGCACGAGCAAATTGTTCTTTTGCTTTTTGATAATCACGATCTTCAAAATAAATACGACCCTTGCGATAAGCTTCTTCAGCTTGGTGCCAATATCCTGGGGAATGGCGGGCCGCTTGAACAGAACGAGCGGCATCAATGGCCGCTCGTGCGTAGGAATAATCCTCGATAGGAGCCGGAGTTGTCTGACAGCTGACGATCACCGTGAAAAGTAAGATTCCGATGATAAGTCTTTGTAGTTTCACTCCGCGCCCTTTCTATAGCTTAGAACTATTGAGCAGGAACAAAGTTTGCGCGGCGGTTTTTCGCCCAAGCAGACTCAGAATCACCTGTCTCAAGAGGTTTTTCTTTACCGTAGCTGATAACGCTTAAACGATCTGCAGAGATACCAGAGCTTACCATGTAAGCTTTCACTGCGTTCGCACGTCTTTCACCCAACGCTACGTTGTACTCAATAGTACCACGAGAGTCACAGTGACCTTCAATTTGAACTTTCGCTTTTGGATTTGCTTTCATCCAAGCTACGTTCGTTGCTACGTCTTTCTTAGATTTAGCATCCAAATTAGCTTTGTCGTAGCCAAAGTGTACAGTAACTAGACCATCGATTTTACCAGAGTCAGAACCCATTGGGTCATAACTAAGTGGTGAAGAGTCGATGCCTGTGCCACCAGTAGCCATAGTTTCAATCGATTCATCCGATTTAGTTTTTTTCGAACAACCAACAACCATTGCACAAGCTACAAGACCTAGAGCCAATTTACGAAACATGATGTCCTCCTAATGACGATCCTAAAGTTATCATTTACAGATAAAAACTTTAATTTATCGCAGCTCATTGTCAAACCTTAGATTTCCTAATTGATGTTGTGTTGCTGTACGGCTAAGACAAATTATGTACAAAAAACTTGGTTACCTTTTTTTAAGCATTTGTTTATTCATCTCCGGCAAAGCGACCGCACAACTTGAAGTGCCGCCACAGGTGCAGTGGAAGACCCTGAAAACCCCGCACTTTGAAATTATCTTTAATGCCAAGCAGCAGGACCTAGGTCTGCTGTATGCTGAAAAATTAGAAAAAGCGTACTTCGAATTACGCCAGTACTTCAAAGCCATGCCGGAAACAACTGTCGTGGTGATCAATGATAAAACCGATGTGACTAATGGTTACGCAACTCGCATCCCCTACCCGCACATTATGGCGTACCCGGTGTTGCCGGGACCTGAGGAAACTTTAGGCGATTCCGGCGATTGGGCTTTTGAACTTTTAGCTCATGAATATACCCACATCCTAACTTTTGAACCAGCCAACGGCGTGATGAAGCCGTTACGAATGATCTTCGGAAATATCATCGCCCCGAATTTATTGCTGCCAACGTGGTGGAAAGAGGGCCTGGCGGTCGAGATGGAAACGCGCTTAGGCAATCACGGGCGATTGCGTTCGTACTTTCAAGACGCGGCCATCCGCGCGATGGTGGAGGACGGCACGTTCTATTCTTTTGATATCGCCGAAGCCAACGAAGTGATTCCGACATGGCCCAAAGGCATGCGTCCGTACTTGTTTGGCTCTTTGATGTGGAGCCAAATGCTGGCTGATAAAGGGGCAAAACTTGCTGAAACCCTGAACGAACGCCACGGCGGCCGTGTGCCATTTTTTATTGAAGCTCCGGCCCGCGACAATTTGGGACAAACTTATGTTGCGACTTACAATCGCATGATGGAAAACACCACCCTGCGCGCGCAAGAACAGATGAAAACCTTGCGTGAAGCCGAACTGACCAATGTCATACAACCAAAGAACGCCTTCACCTCGGTCACGGCGCCTTCGATTTCACCCAATGGCAAACACTTAGCCGTTGTTGCTGAAGATGACAGCAGTTCCCGCTCGGTCAAATTGATTACGCGCGAAACGAACGAGCAGAGCTTCTTAGATGCCAAAGCCGCAAACACTGTTGAAAGCTTTAACGAAGCCTTTGAGCCAGGCACCCATCAAGACGGTCCGCCCAGCGGCAGCATTCAGCGCATCAGTTGGTATCCGAATTCAGAAAAAATCATTTACGACAAAATTGATTACACCAACCGTATCGAGCGCTATTCGGATTTGTACTCATTTGATTTAAAATCCAAAAAAACGCTGCAGTTAACCAAGAACTTGCGCGCCCGGGAACCTGCGGTTTCTCCGAATGGTGAAATGATCACTTTCGTAAAACTTGAAGGTGGCAAAACATCTTTGGGCTTACTTCGTCCAGGCATTGAAGGTTCGAGCAGCATTTTGTTCGTTCCCGCTTTACAAGAGCGCGTGTCTTATCCTCAATTCTGGGATGACGAAACGATTTTATTTTCTTTGCGCAAAGAGGACGGTTCTGAGCGTCTTTATAAATACACTTTTGCAAGCAAAAACGCCGTACCGATCTTGACTGATTATCCGCAAATTCGCTTTGCCAAAAAAACGTCGGAAGGACTGTTATTTAATTCGGGCAAAAATGGAGTCATGAATCTGTATTTAGCGAATGCCGATTTGACGGCGGCCCGTCCCGTTTCCCACGCATTGACGGCATTTTTTACCGGCGATATTGATCCTATTCGCAAAGAAATTTTTGCGACACAAATGACTTCGCAAGGATTGAAAGTCGTCGCAATTTCAGCAGCTGAATGGCAAAAAACACCGCAGCAGTTGCCGGTCGTCACAGCTATGTTTGCCGATCGCTACCCAGAAGTTCCTGCCAACGCTCCTTTACAACCAGAAGTCAGCGCGGCTTTAAAAGAATCACAACTTGAAGACTATTCCCCGTATGGTTACTTGTGGCCACAGTATTGGTTTCCGTTTATTTCTGGATCTTCCAGTGAAACAGGCGTTGTCTTGACGGCACAGACCTCAGGTTTTGATCCGCTGAAAAAACATTCTTATACGTTGATTGGTTCCTGGGACACCGGCACGAATCGCGGCAGCATTGAAGGGGCTTACTTAAATCAAGTCACCTCGTTGCCAATCAGTGCGGTGGGCTTTAAGCGCAGTTCTTATTTGGGCACGACCTCGAATGAAATCAATGACCATGGCGGACTCTTAGCCGTCTTGCCAAGCATGTTCTGGGCCTCTCGTTATGCAAACTTGCAATTGGGCTGGCAATATTTAGAACGTTCTTCGATTTCAACCAAAACCAAACGCACAGGTCCCATGGTGATGTTGAATTACGCTAATTATTCCAAAGCTGGTGCGCAGATTTCACCAGAATCTGGCGGCGGAGCTTATCTTGGCGCTTACAATTACATTCAAAGTGAAGGTTACTTAAGTCACTCGCAATTCTTAGCTGGCGGAGAACTTTATTTGTCCTCCTGGTTGCCTAAACATCATGCGGTGTTGATGCGCATAAACGGTATTCACACTCCGGAATTAATTAATGATATCTACGGAGTTTCAACGGACTCTATGGTCTTTAACTCCGACAGTCCGCTGCCACAGTACATTTTACGCGGTTATAAACGTGGGCAAATCTTCGGACGTAACTTGGTGACGGCAAATCTTGAATATCGCTTCCCATTGAAAGACATCTATCGTGGATCTGGCACAGACCCCTATTTCTTACGTCGCTTATCGGGCGCGTTGGTTGCGGACGGTGCAGCTGCTGATGGCCGCTTTTTAAATGACAAAAACATGGTTTATGAAGTGATCACCATGGGGCGCACCTTTGCCAGTGCCGGTGCCGAAGTGAAGTTAGAGACAACTTTGGGTTACCTTTTACCAGTGAATGTGGTCGTGGGATATTATGTCGCATTCAACGGCGCCACTGGAACCGAAGGAACCATTGGGACCACCTTCCAGATCACCGGATTTTAATGCACTTTCGCGCCGAGCCAAACCGCTCGGTCTTGACAAAGAGCGAGCCCCTCGAAATCATTGAAGATAACGACAACTAGTAGCTCGGATGCTGCGACACGCTGTCGGCACCTTGGGGGGATTCATCATGGAGAAAATCAGCTGGATTAAAGAACTTGTGAAAGCTGAGCAACAAATGGAAGAGTCGGGACTCGTCGACATGAGTTTCGGTTTTGATTCCGACCGCATCTTGGTCACAGAATCAATTCAATTCCTTTTGGCTCTAAAAACTGAATTCGTCGATGCTTCAAGCAACTTCAACGAATTAAAACCTTCCGCACTTGGTCGCATCAAAATCTATGGCATCGCCAAGACCCATGCCGACTTCATGTTGTTCCGTAACGGATTCAAAATGATTTTCTCATTAAAAAACCCGGGACAAATCAGCGTACGTTTTAATTTCATTGGCACAAACTACATCCCAGCACCTGGCACAATGGAACACCAACAAACTGCTACCAACGTAATGGACGAGCACATTGTTGAAGCAAAATGGGGAGCATTCGGTGAGCTCGTATGGACATACCAAGGACTCCCAGTGAAACTGGAATTCATGGTTCGTCATTACTTAACTTTGTTCATCAAAGAGAGCTCTAAGTAATAGAACGCAAAAAAATCTAATTTCGAATTCGGCAAAGACTAAAAACTCTTTGCCGTTTTTTTTGCGCAAACCAAAAATCGAAACATCCAATAAAAATTAATTACAGAAAGGTCGAAGGCAAGATTTGAGTCTCGGATCCCTCGCGTTCAAGCCATTCGAGTATTTTCTTTTAAACGACTCGTTCGAACTTTGAAAGTCGTGAGTCAAAGATATGAAACTGCAACGGGTCGAGAGTTCGGACCTGGAGCTTAATCGGATCGCCGACTTTGAATTTTTGTTCGGTGTGATTAGCAATCAAAAGAAGTTCGCCGTTAAAGCTGCACAAAGTGCTGCCGCCCGAGCTGACTTCTTCGACTCGGGCTTTGACGATTTGTCCCTTTTCTAAAGATTTCAGAAAGGACTTCGCTGCCATTTTCTTAGCCTAAGTCTTTAGCCATATCAATGCGACGAAATTGCACTGGGCGTACGATTCCTTCTTTGTTGGCGTTGATGGGCTTGGTGGTTGGCTCTGGCTTTGCGGCAGCGGGCTTGATAGCCGCTGGTTTTTCACCTAAGAAATTTTGCGCTAAATTTTGTGTTACATTGAACAACGCCGAAACATTGTTCGCTGTTTGTTGGGCTGCGACCTCTTGTTCTTCAACTTGAGCACAGGCTGCTTTAAAGGCATCACCTAATTTTTTTAAGGCTTCTTGATCCGTTTTTGGCACTTCAAAAGCGTTGCTCATATCTTGGGAATTGTCGCGTTGAAGTGGTGCCATAAAACTCATGTTGTCGACGTCACTAATATCAGACGCTTGGAAGGCTTCATCAGCGGCGACATCGGCCTGCACCCATTCAGGCAGGCTGTCTTCGCAGAACATCAGTTGATCGCGATTTACTTTGGCAATGAATTCGATCTCGCCAACAGCAAGGTCAACTTGGCGTGCGATTTCTTCAACGGACATCCCCTGATGTGCTAGGCGTGCGGCTTTGACATATTTAATTGTGTTTTGACGCTCAAGAATTTCAGTGTGTGGGATACGATCTTGGAAGATTTTTGCGACTTCCAAACTTTTTTGCATGCTTTGTTCGATCTTTGCCAACTGCTTATCTGCAGATTGGATTTTGGTTTGGATGTCTTTGACCTTCGATTCCAATAGCGATGTCAGCTGATTGACCTGCGTTTCTGTGCGGTCAGACAGGTCTTCAAGAACAGCGATTTTACTTTGCAGAAGCTGCAAACCTTTACTTAAACGTGGATCATCTTTTGGCGGACGGCTGAGGCGCACCCACATTCCTACGACACCTGCTAAAAGAATTAGATTCACCAATACTTGGAGTAAAAACCAAAAGCTCACCCGGCCTCCTCGCCACACATAAATCTATTCTAGTCTGCCCAAGGTCCAACCGACAATGAGACCTAGGTCTGAAAATGTTCAGGACCTAGACCACGGGCGGCTTTGGTACACAAAATGCCCTGTGCTATCCTGCATGAAAGGGGAGTGTGTATATGCTTCGAAAATCTATCGGCAAGATGCTTTGGACATCTGCTATTATGGTACTGTCTTTAAGTGCTTGCGGACCTGTAAAGTTTTCCGCTTCATCGGAAGAAAACCCCACTCCGGTCACACCTGCAGGCAATTTACGTGACGTGCATTACAACAACTTGATCACGGCTTCGAATAATAAGTTAGACATCGTCTTAGTCGTCGACGATTCCAATTCTATGTTGGCGGATAATCAAAAGTTGGCTGCTAACTTGTCGGGATTTGTAACGAAATTACAAAACTCAAATATCGACTGGCAAATGTGCGCCACCCCGACTCGCGCCTTGCCGACGGCTTCAAATCAGTATGTTTGGGGTGCTTCTTTTTACTGGCAAAAAACTTCAACTCCATCTTCAGAACTGGGCATTGTTTTAAAAAAAGGCACGCCTAATCTTTCAAGCATTTTCACGAACACTATCGAGTATATCAATGCAGGTTGGATTGGCTCTGACGACGAACGCGCGATTAAAGCTGCTTACCGTCACGTTTATAATGGTGATCTTCGTTACAGTGGCAACAGCGGCTGCTATCGTTCGGATTCAGCAATTGCCTATATCATCATTTCTGACGAAGACGAACGCAGTGTCGGCGGCGATGCATCCCAACAGTACTATTCCGGTGAACTGAAAGAACTCGAAAACGAAGACAAACCCAGCGTACTTGTCGCTTATATTAAAGAAGTTTTCGGCAACGATCGTCGCTTTACAGTGAATTCAATCATCGTAAAACCCAACGATACGACTTGTAAAAATTCACAAGACGCCGGCGGCGCAAAAAGCCATTACGGTGTTAAATACGCAGAGCTTTCCAATCTGACCGGCGGTGGTATTGGCAGTATTTGTGACACGGATTATTCAACAAATCTGAATCTGTTCTTTGATAAAATCAGCGACTCTTTAAGTTCAGTTCCTTTAGAGTGCGCTCCTTATAATAACTCTGTGACTGTGACGATCACACCGACCATGTCTGTCTCTTCCCGCGTTGAGGGAACAAGCCTAGTCTTTGATACTCCGGTTCCAGCAGGTCGCACTGTCGATTTAAAATACCAATGTTCTGATCGCAGCCCAAGTTCATTTGGCGCAGCCACAGTGGACGGCTTCTTCGCAAGAATCGTGAATTTCTTTAAGAACTTGTTCTAAGAAAAATTTCGACAAAGCTTCCAAAAAAGAAAAAGGCAAAGAGACTGAACTCTTTGCCTTTTTTTTATTCTCACTTTCCCGTCCCTGCCTCCCTAAAAAAAGGAGGCAGCTAAAAAATGGTCGCGACCGAGGCGGAAGGAGGAAGGCGTACTGAAGGTACGCCGACGACGCCCAACGAAGGGCCCGGCCATTTTCTAGTTGCCGAAAAATCCGTAAGACTGACGTGGAGCGATCTCGTAGATCTGTCCATCAATCGAAGTCGCCAACGGTGTCGATTTCGTACCATCAATTTGGAACAAGCTGCCTTCCGCTGTCAAACCAACAACCACGTTACCCACTTTGTGGATGCGTTTGAAGTTTTGATCCAATTTTACAGTGGAAGCACGCAAGAAAGGTTTGAAACCCTCTGTGCAACCGAATTCATAGACAGTGCCGTCAGTGGTCATCAAGTGAACCACACGACCTGCACGATCATAACCTGTAAGGTAAGCAATACCCACCGCTTGAGTGCCTTTAAGTTCCAGGTCACTTGTTGCAGAAGAACGTGGATCACAAGCAAAACGCACTTTCGACGCGTAAACTTTAGCGATCCATTGCGCAGCAATGTGCAGATCTAATAGTTCCGCACGTTGTACTGGAGTTTGTGCATTGTATTCAATCACGGACTCCCCAGCAGCTTGTGCGATTTCGCCTTCGTTTTTCGTGAACACGTATTTTGCCGGAAGATTTTTATCTTCAGGGAACAAAATCAAATGTTGTGCACGATTCACGATGTGACCCAACTCTGGAACTTGGCCCAAAGCTTGGACTTGGTTGCTTTTTGTCAGATCCAAAGAAAAGAAGCCTTTGTTTTTGCTGACCAAAAGCAGCTCATCTGTGCGGTCTACTTTAGCTGGAGTTTCAAAAGTTTCGTCTGCGTAAGTCACAGCAGATGCTAAAGAATAAGCTTTCAAAGCCGGATGAAGATCTGTCGCATACTTCGCAATTTGCGCATAAGTTTCAACAGTCACTGCGTAAGAACCGCCATCAGCAATTCTTCTGTCACAAGCGCCTTGCAAACCTTTGCGTGGGCCTTTTGAACATGTTGTATGCGGGTAACCATCGATGTGACGAGCTTCATGCATAAAGACACTGGCGCGATCTAAAGCAGAAAAACTGTCCGTCAACATCATTGGGCACACGTACATTGTGTTACCAAAGCCATAAACGTAAGCGCCAACACCTTTCGGGCAGCTAGCTTGCACGCTGATGTCAGCGATACGACCGATAAAATACTGGTACCAGCTAGATGAAAAACGGCCCGAGAAAAGTTCATCTGAACTTTTTGGCATGTCCGCTTCAAAAGCTGTCGTACGCATGTACATGATTGTCGCAATCAAATTCGAAGTCTGTGAACCATCATAGCAATATTCTTTGCTGGCAAGATTTCTGAACTGTGTGAAGTGAGACGCGATTTCTTTCATCTCATTTTGCGATACGCAATTTGCTGCTGAAGCCGTTGCGCCCGTAAGAAGGCCCAAGGCCATCATTAATACTAAGAACGATTTTTTCATAATTTCCCCTCTGTTATGAAAACTGGGAAAAATACTATTCCAAAGTTCCTAAAGATCACCAAAATAACTGATGATGCGGTGACTTATTGAAGGGATTTTAAGCGTTTTTCCGCGTAATCGCGTAAAGCGGGGTCCGGTATTTGCGAGACAATGCGTTTTAACTTTTCGCGTTGATCTAAATCGGTCTCGGCCCGCTTAAAAAGACTGTCCAAAGCCATGCGGCGCAGGGACTTTTCCTGCATCGACAGGGCTTCTTCTGGGGAGTGTGTTTGCTGCTCCCCAACATACTTTAGGGGCGCGGTGGAGATATCTTCCAAAACAGATCCGGTGACTTCCGGAGCAAGACTTAACGTATAAACGGAAAGAATGCGCGCATTCGCCGAGGAGCTTTCCGCGAGGGTTTGATTTTTTAGATAACTTAATTCTGCGGCATTTAATTTTTGTGCAATCGCCGTCAAACGTTGTTCTTGAATTTTCGGATCTGCAGAGGATCTTTCCAACTCTTTTGACTCAAGCTGAAACCATTCTTGAAAAGCCACTTGGCGTTTTTCTTGATCAGGCTCTGTCGTAAAAGCTCCTACCGTCGCTAGCGTCGACGTGGCTGACTGAGCAGTCGCCCCAGATTGAGCATTCGTTTTTTCAGTGCCGGGCACACCCAGATCTTGGAGCATTCCCTTGGGACCTTGAAAGCCACGAGAAACCAAAAAACCTGTGATCAC
>CAMLMF010000064.1 GCA_946480995.1 uncultured Bdellovibrio sp.
AGTTGAATGACATCTGTTTTTTAGATAACATCCAAGCATGCAGCGTCTCAATCACCATCACCTCTATGTGTTCTTTGTCTTCACTAAGAATGCGAGCTTCACCAAAACTGCCGAGGAACTGTCGATTGCTCAGTCCGCTGTGACATCGCAAGTAAGGCTTCTTGAGGAAGCTCTGGGGTTAGAACTGGTGGATCGCTCCAACCCGCGTCGCCCCGAATTGACTGAGGCCGGCCGTAAAGTGGCCGAATACGCAAGCTTGATTTTTGAATCCAGCAGGGAGCTGATCAATTGGGCGACCAATGGGGCCTTGCCTAAAAATAGAACTGTGAGGATTGGTGCAATCTCAGGTCTGTCACGAAACTTTCAATACGAGTTCATTGAACCATTGATTCAGCAAGCGGATCTCAAATTTGAGGTCACCACAGGCGATCAAGAAAAGCTGATGAAGCTTTTGGCGGATCATCATTTAGACGTTGTCTTATCTTCGCGAAATGCAACTCCTGACAATAAGTTGAACTTTCATTCACACGTTCTAAAGTCATCCCCCTTGGTCTTTGTCATCAGTAAAGAACACGGAGGCAGACCAAAAAAAACCTTAGAAAGTATTCTAAAAAACGTCGCGATCTTTATTCCTGGAAAACACTTTGAAGCCAAGCCAGAACTTGACGCCTATTTAGAACAATTCAAAGAACTGCAAATTGCTGGAGAAATTGACGATACAGCCTTACTGCGAGTCGTTGCTGTAAAATCGGGCTGCGTTGTTGCCCTGCCGGAAATGGGAATTTTAAATGAGATCGAAAACAAAGACGTTCTGGTCTTATCGAGGTTACAAAAAATCGAACAAAGATTTTATGCAATCACACGGCAACGTCGTGACCCCAATCCAGATGTCAGATTTTTGATCGAAAAGTCACAGCGTAACAGTCGTTAAACTTAACCATCAGACGAATTCAAGATCTGACCAGCCTTAATCTAATAGGTCCCTTGGCCGTTGAAGGATCGACCACTTGGTTGTTCTGGGTGATCACGATTTTACCCTGGGAAACAAGCAGCCGGGCTGAAGCTCGGACGTGCTCCATCACCTCTTTGTCCTTTTTTAATTCATCCGGCAGAACCTCGGAAGGACAGATCGTTTTTCCAGCACCTCGGGCGTTGAGCAGATCCAAGATCTGGGATTCGTAATTTGGCGCATTTTTATTACGTCGGCAGCGCTCGCTGCAATATTTAATCTGTGCAAAGTTCTGGGCCCATTTTTTTCTGGGCTCAATAATTCTTCCACACGTCACGCAGGTCTTTGTCATAAATATCAACTTCCTTGCGGCAACGATCCTGACAACCAACGACGGCGATAAGCCCCATCGGCATCATACATTTCTGCCTGCCTTTGATAGTTAAAAATGCGATCCCGCGGATCGGTCCCAACACCTGCAACATACAGCCAGTTGCCCCAGTTACTTTCCGTATCAAGATCCAACAAGTGCTGCGCAAAATAATCTGCCCCTAAGGTCCAATCAATATTCAGGGTCTTAGCCAAGTAGCTAGCAACGTTCTGCCGTCCCCGATTCGACATCCAACCGGTTGCATTGAGCTCAAGCATATTGGCATCAATAAAGTCAGCCCCGGTTTTCCCTGCGCACCAATTAGCAAACAAGGCGTCGTCACGCCTCCAGTCTTTGCTTTTCTGTGCAATTCCTTCTTGATTAAAAAGTCGGTCGCCAATTTTAAAGGCTAAAAATTTAAAATAGTCTCGCCACAAAAGCTCATAAAAAAACCACAATGTGGAATCATTGGCTCCGTAGCTTGCTTCAAATTTTTTTAGCTCCGCAAAAAGCACGCGGACTGAAAGACTGCCACAGCCTAACCCCAAAGAAAATTTAGACGAGTCGTCTTTTCTTAGCATTCCATTTCGGGTGTCCTTATAGTGCGCGATAGCCTTGCTTTGCCAGAAATAATCATGAACTCTTGCAAGAGCCCCCGTTTCGCCGGCTTTTATTTGGAACGGAAATATTTCACCAGAACTTGCCACTCGAACATTCATTAATCTTGCACCCGCAGGAACAGTTGGCGCAAAGCCCTGCAGCAAACTGAGGTCTGAATCCAACGGTGCTGAAATGCAGTCTGATTTTTCGACGATTTTACGAAACTCGGTAAAAACCAAAGGCAGATTCGACAGCGCGAAAGGCAGCTTGTCTTTGTCGATCAAAGTTTGATGAAAGAAAGTCTGAACCTTCTGCGGCCCCAGTTTCGCTTGCAATTTGGCGAGCTCTTGGCGGTCTTTGGTATTAAAAAAATCTTGGGTTAACACAATATCCACGGCGTTAGCTTGAACCCATCGCTCAACTTCTGCAGATGGTTCCCCGTCAATAAGATGGAACGTAAGGCCCTGTTTGTGAAACTTTTCGGCCACATCGGCAACGCATTGCAGGTAAAACTCTTTCTGCAAATCAGAACCCTGTCGTGGAGCAAAGGCCACTGCTGCCACCGCATAGCCATGGATCTGGGCCCAATGAATCATCGGATTGTCCAGAGTTCGCAAATCTTGATTAAACCATAAAAGAGCTTTTTTACTCATTTGCGAAAATCCCTGCCTTTTCTGGGCAAAATACGCTACAAACTAGTTTAATACATTGTGAACTACTTTTCAACGCGTATTTAGGCTGCCAATAGCAGCCCTGGGGACTCTTAAATGGACGCTTTATTGATTCTGGGTAACCAACTATTTTCCACCTCTCACCTGCCGAAGGTAGAAAAGGAAAACACCCTAGTTTTTATGCGCGAGGATACGGCCCTTTGCACGCATTTCAAATATCACAAGCATAAGATCATCTTCTTTCTTTCAGCCATGCGAAGGTACGCTCAGGAACTGAAGTCCGAAGGCTATCAAGTCCACTATGAAACACTCGAAGAAGCAAAGGGATCTTACAGTCAGGCCTTGGCGGCCTTTATCAAAGCAAAGAACATCGAAACATTTCATTATTTCGAAATCGAAGACAAGTTCTTTGAAAAAGATCTGCTTGAAACTCTTCAGAAGTTTTCAAAAATGAAAGCGCTGCAAATCCCTTCGCCCATGTTTTTAACGTCACGTTCGCGTTTTGCCGAATATCTTAAAAGTTCCAAGAAACCTTTTATGAAGACTTTTTATGAAGCGCAACGCAAACGTCTTAAAGTTTTACTGACTCCCGAAGGGGAGCCTATCGGAGGCCGTTGGAGCTTTGACGATGAAAACCGCCTCAGCTTACCGAAGGACTATACACCCCCAGCCGTTCCCTCCTATAAGATGGACGCGCTGGACCTTACAGTTGCCCGTTTAGTGGATAAACACTTTAGTGATCATAGTGGTGTAAGCGCCAACTTTTGGTTGCCCACCGACAGAGAGTCTGCACATGAGTGGCTAGAAAGATTTTTGCACGAGCGTTTGCAAGATTTTGGCCCCTATGAAGACTCCCTATCCAAGGAATTTCCCTTTATCAATCACTCCGTTCTTACGCCTTTTTTGAATGTGGGTTTATTAACACCCGAAGAAGTCGTACGTGCCACCTTGGCGACTGCCAAGAAAAAAAAGTTGCCGATAAATTCAGTGGAAGGCTTTATCCGTCAAATCATTGGCTGGCGGGAGTTTGTTCGCGGAATTTATCAAAATTTTAGCGAACACCAGGACAAGGCGAATTTCTGGAATCATCAACGAAAACTAAAAGACTGTTGGTATAAAGGCACCACGGGAATTGAACCTTTGGATGACGTCATTCGGAAGGTCGAAAAGTATGGATATGCTCATCATATCGAACGCCTTATGATTGTCGGCTCGTTGATGTTGCTTTTAGAGGTTCATCCTCACGAAGCCCATCGCTGGTTTATGGAGATGTTCATTGATTCCTCGGACTGGGTCATGGGCCCGAATGTTTATGGAATGGCGATTTTTAGCGACGGCGGCATCTTTGCTACGAAGCCTTACTTTTGTGGCTCGAACTATTATAAAAAAGGCGACTGGCAAGACGGGGTCGACGGACTTTACTGGGGCTTTATTGACCGCAACAGAGCGTTCTTTTCAAAAAATCCCCGCCTGTCCATGATGGTTAAAACTTTCGACAAGATGGAAGCAGAAAAAAAAGAACGCATTCTTAGCGCGGCAAAAAAACTTCGCAAGGATTTAACCTCTTAGAGCTGCGCCCAATCGGAAGCCTTTTTACTGTCAGCAAACGTACGCATTTCAACAATTTTCCCGTGACGGATGGTAAAAACATCCGCAATGTGCGCATCAACCCATTCGCTGCTGTCTTTGAGGCGAACATGCACATGCACAAAAGCCACCACTTTGTCCCCGTGAACAGAGAAACGCTCCGGAGTACAGCTGCCTTCGGCCCACGTGGCGCGAGCTGAAGAAAAATGTTCGACCATTTTAACCAGACCACTATAGGTGCCCGACATCGGAAAACCCTCGGGTTCAACACGAACTATTTCCTCATCACAATATTTAAGAGCTGTAGCGACATCATTCTGATTTATGCCCTCATAGACGGATTTGACCATTTCAATTTCACTTGGCGTACTCATGCAGACCTCCCCAGCAGCCCCCATGCTACTATTAGATAAAAGGACAAGACAAGCTTCTCAGAAATCATGCACGCCAAGAATAACAACTTGCACCGAAGGCTCTGTCCTTTAAAACCCTCTGGTGCTAGGTATTAGCGCATTCAAGGAGTTTTTATGAAGTCTGCGCTGGTTTTTCTAAGTACCTTAATTTCTGTTTCTGCATTGGCAGGAACATTTGATATCAATGACGCTCGCATCCTGGGCCAATACAGACTGGTCAAAGCAGATCCAAATGCTGAGATTCAAGATATTAAAATCGTTTATAACACTGACAATCACTTGGTTTTAGTCCGCGACGGAGACTTGGAGTATCCCCTTCATGCTGCAGATTCTTCTGGATTAGTGCACCAAAGCGAAGATGAGTGCAATGCCGGCAGTGGTGACGAACCTGATTGTTACTACGATGCTAATTTTGAAGTTCGCTTAAGCTCTGTCCGCAACAATCGCGGCCAAGACATCCCACAAGTTGTTATTGATGTTTTGCGCGTTGATGGTTACGAAAAACAGCCGCAGTATTCATATCAATTAAAGTTCAACTGGAGCGCAGAAATCGAGGACGCTGTGCCGTTCTACTTTAAAACGGAAAATCCAACCGTTCTTCAAGATCTTGAAGAGCAATGCAAAAAAGACTATGTCGCAGTGGTCGGCAGAGCAGGCAACTCCAACCGTGTTTGCCACGAAGCGGAGTCCTTTGAAATTCGCGAAGGTATCGACCAGAAAAAAGCCTTTGAAAGACTATTAAAAGACTGGGACGGGTTCAAAATTATTTCCAAAAGCCAACTGCCTCAAGTTTTCGCAGCGGTGGATAAAGAACTTGCGAACTACGTACGACTTTCCAAAGTGGGCAGCGTCGAAAAGTTTGTTACGGTCGCACAACCGGTGCGCGATTATATCGCCCAAAACTCGGATTTGATTGCTTTCAAAAAGCCCGTAGGTGGCATCACTTGGTTATTCGCACTTGATGCTGATAAAGGCATCATCACTCAATATGTGGTTTTTGCACGATAATAGATATTATCTTTAGGTGCCCGACTCTATTTAAGATCGGGCTTTCTTATTTCTAACAGAACCTCCTGATTCCTAGAATAAATCCCGATTCTCGGACTTTCCATCGGCCGTCGGCCCCCTAGCCCAATATGCTTCATATAGTAAACACACCACCAGGCGTTGATATTGCATTTTAAGGTGTCTTAAGGGTGGTTTCCATGAATAAGATTGTCTTTAAACTTCTTCCTAAAAAATTTGTCATCGGAATGTTGGCGCTTATTACAGTCCAACAAATTATTGTCGCGGCCTCGACAGCGCTATTAGGTTTGGCGGGTCAACACTTGGCCTCCCCAGAAAAATTCATGTGGCTGCTGTTAGCATTTTTGGTGTGTTCGATCCTTCCCCATGGGATTTCGTTCTTTCTTAAAAAACTAGAAATGCAGGGATACTTTGATGCCTATTTTAAATTTGTACGCCTGCGCTTACTAAACCTCGCTGGTTCCCCGGCAAAATGGCAAAATCATGGCAAGAAGGAAGCCTTTTTGACGGCGCTCGGCCCCGATGCTGAAGGATATTTGACAGCGGTCGCGTTTTCAATTTTTGATATTTACCTTTTCGCGCTGACGATTCTTTTAAATGTTCTAAGTATTTCTTTAGTGATTGATGCGAACTTTAGCTATGTCTTTATTGTTTCAGGAGTCATCAGTGCAGTAGTTTTCTTCGCCTATTCTAAACGAGTTGAATCCGTTGTCGAAGCAGAACAAACGACGAAAATTGATTACTTTGGCTACATCTTAAAATCATGGGACAATGTTTTCTTAAAAAATACCTCCGTAAATAAACTGTATAGCGGTATCTTAAACGACAAGTATCAACAGACTCGCTTTAGTATTGGTAAAGCCGCTAGCTCCTCCGAGGGCTTGGTCCTTGTGCTAACAGTCATTTCCTCACTGCCGGTGTTTGCTCTAATTGTATATTTAACGTTTGCACATAAAAATGATTCTGTGTTTTTAGCAGGTCTTCTGGTCACGATTCCAAAGCAACTCATGATTCTTAGTAACTTTAGGTCGTTCTTTGGCCAGATCACAAATCTTGCAGCATTCAAGGCTCGCTTTAAGTCATCATGGGACAATTCGGACGTGAGCAGCAATAACCTTAAAGAACAAATTCAGTTAGAGCATATTCGAATTAATCAAAACGCATTTTCTAGCATTCAAGAAATCGAAATGCTGGTCCAAAATAAAAAATCAGGCCGCTTGGTAATTCGTGGAAAAAATGGTTCCGGCAAATCCACATTGCTTTTATATCTTAATCAAACTTTGCCAGATTCGTTTTATCTTCCGGCATCCCCGCAGCTAGAAATCGGCAAAGAGCTAGGGGCGGAATCAACCGGCGAACGAGTGTTAAAACATCTTGAGTTTGTCAGGCGGCAAGACACCCCGATACTTCTTTTAGACGAGTGGGATGCGAATCTTGACACTAACAATAGGGCTCTCCTTGAACAAGAACTTGACCTGATTGCACAAAGCAAACTGATCATCGAGGTAAGACACCGAAGTGCGTATTAAAAATAAGGTCCGCACTGCAGAAGCCTTGTCTTATTACATGCTCACTATGCAAGCTATGCGCAACGGCACTTTATCAAAACTTAATATCACTTTTTAAGGTTCCAGATTTAAAGTTTGGGTAAAAACTTAACAGGAGGATTTTTTATGGCTAATTTACCCGAACTTTGGAAAACAGGACGTTTTGGAAATACCTTTCGAGAAATGGCTCGTTATCAAGAACGTATGGATAAACTTATGAATGAAATGATTTCAGGAAGTGGTGAACCTAGTGCGCTGAGTTTAGACTTTTCACCGTCATGTGAGTTGGTGGAAGAAGAACGCAATTTTCTTCTTCGAGTAGATTTACCCGGGGTAACGAAAGACAATGTAAAGGTTGAAATCGACGCCGATCGACTGACAATCCACGCGGAAAGACACGAAGAAAAAGAAACCAAAACACGCCGACGCCATTTATCAGAGATATCTTACGGCTCCTACGTCCGAACTTTTCAGCTACCTCAGGTGATTGACGAAAAAATGGTCAAAGCATCGTTTACGGACGGTGTTTTAAAAATAACAATTCCGAAAACCGAAGCAACTAAAGCGAAACAAATATCAATTCAATAGAATCAAAGTGCAAGATGCCTCCCGCTCTCAAACGGGGGGCATCTTGGTATCTTGCGAAGGCATATTAGGCTTGCTTCTTGGTTTTACTGTATCAATCTATGTCGGCCCCCATAAAATCGTCGGTATGATTAGATCTTAGTCTCGGGTATAAACCGTTTGAACTGAGGGAACAAATTCGCCATCATTTCTAAATTTTCCTTGCTGATCAAGCAAGTGGATCTTAGACGAAAACACCAGCTGCAAACGCCGTTTGAAGAATTCGGATTTTCCATCACTCCAGCGGTTCTCTGTATCAATCACAACATCGCGCCCCTTGAAATATGGAGCAGCATAGACGGTCAATCCAATATCAGGATACTCGCCAATTTTAGTCTTCTGACCATTTAACAAATATAATTCAAATTGCTTCAGACCGCCTTCTGTAAAATAGTCTAATCGAATACTATCGCAGTTCTTCTGCTCAATTTTCAAAACTATCTGCACCGCTGTCGAATCACTTTCTAAATGGTATGATCCAGAATAATCAGTGCATTTGACTTGCGCCATAGAGCTAAATGTCCAAAACAGACCGATAAAGATGATTGCTTTCATTTTAAAACTTCCTAGTTTCATAAAGACCGTCCTCTTGCTAATTACTGGTAAAATACTGGCCGTATTCAATTATTTTACTCAACGCAGACAGGATCCGGTCAATGCGCGGAAGGAAGCTGAAGTGATCAAATTCTAATTTATTGCTCCAAAAAATGGAGCGTTCGGACAAAGGTCTGGCTATTACTTCATGTGAAAAAAAACAACCATTACGGATCGATAAACACGACGCCATCATCATTGCCACCATCGTTGCTAGATCCCCAAACGACAACCGAGCCGTCAGCCTTGTGCGCGGCAAAGGATTCCTTACCCGCGATCAGTGACTTGACTCCGGAATTAGCAGTCGTGACTTCCACTGGTGCCGTACCACCGCTGCTAGAATCACCCCAAGCCACAACGGAACCATCAGATTTCACTGCTGCGAAAGCTTGCAAACCACCAACAAGATCAACAACACCAGAACCAGCAGTCGTTACACTTGATGGAGCCGAACCACCATAAGCAGCGTCACCCCACACCACGATAGATCCATCAGACTTCAAAGCCGCAAAGGCATAATCAGTTTGCATCAACTTCACAACACCAGAGCCCGCACTTGTTACGCTCGCGGGCGCGACACCGCCAAAGCTAGAGTCGCCCCACGCAACCACAGTTCCATCACTCTTTAGGGCCGCAACGGCGTATTCACCGCTGACGACGGAAACAACTCCCGAGTTTGCAGAGGTCACAGAGCTCGGCACACCTGAGGCAAAATCAGGACTGCCCCACACCACTACGGAACCATCCCACTTCAAAGCTAAAATCGCTGCCCCGGTGCCTAGATCAAAAAGTTTTTTTACGCCTGAGTTTGCGTTTGTCACACCGGCCGGCGCAGGCGTCCCGGTTTCAATATCTCCCCAAGAGACGACGGAGCCATCGTTCCTTAATGCTGTGAAGTTATAGTCCGATTTGAAAACATCAATGACACCGGAATTAGCGGTCGTCACTGTTGAAGGGGCCGAGCCCCCTAACGTAGGTTCACCCCACGCGACGACAGAGCCATCTGACTTTAATGCCACATAGGCTTGTTCATTCGCATAAACCTTCATCACATCAGAGTTCGCGTTCGTCACCGAAGTTGGCGCAGAGCCCCCTTGAATGGGTTCGCCCCAGGCTACGACAGAGCCATCTGACTTAAGGGCCGCAAAACTCCAGCCGCCACCGATAATGTCAACAACGTGGGAATTTGCAGCGGTCACTGACGCCGGTGC
>CAMLMF010000065.1 GCA_946480995.1 uncultured Bdellovibrio sp.
CACCTTTCAGGTAAACGTACTATAAAATCTAGCCCGCTGCGTCTCAGATTGATTGACTCAACTTGATACACCGCGGTAACGCATTGAGTTATAACCTTCGTCGTGTAGTTATTGCAAGTGAATTTTTGCATGGCATTATATATTTTCTAAAACCGAGCTTATTTTCGGCAGGACCGGCAAGCATGGCAAAAACATTTAAGCTTCCCGAATTGATAGATAAATACATGAAATTTATGACTTTTATTAAGTCAGCCTCCCCCCACACGATCAAGCACTACACGCTGGATCTGAAGCAAGCTTTTGATTACGATAATCCCTCACTTTCATCCAAGGCGTGGACCGAGGCCGAACTGCTTGCGACCGCGCGACACGCATTTAACGGCTGGGCCCACCTGTCCTTGGCTTCCCGGAACCGCAAAGCCGGGACTTTAAAGAGCTTCTTTTCCTGGGCCTTTGACGAGGGTCTCACCGAACGGGATTTATCGCTGCAAATCACCAGCCCGAAGGTTCCCAAAAAGATACCGCATTTCTTAAGCATCGATGAGGCCTTGTCCGTGCTGAAAAGTTTCGATGGAGATGAAAAGGTTCCCATGCAAGACAAGGTGCTATTTTTGCTGCTTTATGGAGCCGGCCTGCGCGTAAGTGAAGCCTGCAATTTAAAATGGTCTGCCATACAACCTTCGCAAAAAGTTTTACGTGTCACCGGAAAGGGCGACAAAGAAAGAGTCGTTGCGATTCCCACGCTGACTCTGACAGCCTTGATGAAGTGGCAAAAAGACAGTGGCTTTGCTGAGTATGTTTTTGGCGAAGCACCGTTGAACTCTCGCACGGCTTACGACATGGTTCGCAGAAGTGGTGTGCGCGCAGGACTATTAAAGCCCCTGCATCCCCATGCCCTTCGTCACAGCTTTGCGACTCACCTTTTAAGCAGCGGAGCGAACTTGCGAACACTGCAAGAATTGCTGGGCCACGAAAGCCTGCAAGCGACTGAAAAATACACGCACTTAGGGGTAGACCAGTTGGCGCGCACGATGGAGAAGATGCATCCCCTGGGGCGCAAATAATTTAACACAGATTTAAACAGTGGCGTTAGCAAGATAGTGCTTCACCATTTGCTCAACATTATACAGTTCCTCGTCGACGACCGCGCGATAGACCTTCAACTTATTTGACTCTGCCAAGGTCGCTTTTAAGAATGGCGCCATCCACGGCTCGGCATTGATGACCCCTTGCTGTAACAAGAACTTCAAATAGAAATGCATTTTCGTCACCAGATGATCTTCTGACACTTCAATCGCTTTTAAAGTATTGCCTAACAGATTGAACAAAAAGTCCGAGTTCTTATCGCCCTCTTGCCCGACTTTGCTAACGCATTCTAAAACGTGCAGCGCTAAATCCAAGTGATCATAGTCTTTGCGAATACCAGGAAACTCATTGATCAACGTAGCTTCTTGCAGAACGTTGAGTCCGCCTTCACTGCCCGGCTTGTAGGTGAAGCTGACGAAATGCGTGGGTTCTAGAACGCCTCCGCCAAAGCGTTTTTTACTGCGTAAAGCGCCGCGCGCGATAAAGGACAGCTTTTCCCCTTGCGGAGACAGCGCGTGCACAATCAAATCGGCTTCCGAGTATTTGATTTTTCTGAGGATAATAAAGCGGTCTTTGCCTAGGCTCACACACTCCAACTTTGCTGCTCTTTGATCTCTTCATACGAAGATATCAGAAGCTTGGCAAAGTCTTTTGTGTTCAGCAGTTCTAAACCGATAACTAGCAAGCCGCGCAACTGCTCTTGCGAAGGTGTTGGCTGCCACCAGTGCCGGAACATCTTCATGCCCGACCAGTGACACATATTGGTGCTGGAAAGCTGTCGCCAGCCTTCTTCTTTTGATAGACCTAGTTTTGTAAAAAGATGTTCCGCCACAGCCTCGGCACTGACTTCGTTCAGGACAATCACTGCACGGTCCGCCAAGCGTGGCGCGCCGACTTGAAAGAAACTTGAACCTAAAGCAGCGACGTCTTTTTCAAACTTTTCCACCAAGGCCGCATTCACTTCGCGTTGCCCGCGGGCCTTTTCAATTTCTTGCAGGAATAAATTCTTATCCCAGCTCATATCCATCGCCAGCATCGCCGGCGAACGAAATCTTTCGCCCAATATCGCGACAGCCGCATGGGCGCTGACGGAGCACAGGCGCACAGTATAGGGACGAATCTCTGCCGCGTGATAACGATGCTGAGCGTGCGACACCCGAAAGGAGTAAATACGTTTTTCGTTCAGAAGTTTATCAAGCTCTTCGACAAAGGGATAAAGTTCGCCGGTGACTGGATGATCTTCACTGAATAACACAAAACAGGTGTCTTTTTTTAAGCCTTCGACCCATTCTTTTACGTTGCTCAGTTGCAGGTGAGAGATCGCAGCGACTTCGTAAGTTTCTTTGTAATAATAAGGCAAAAGATTTTCAAAAACAGAGGTGGTGCCAAGTACTGCACCCATCGCTTTTTTGTGCGACATGAATTGTGCGGTCCCCTGTGCGATTTCAAACACGGCATGGGAAAGACCTTGATAACAGCGCACACGCAAGCGTGCGTCTAAACCCCACGATGATTTCACTTGATCATTTAACTCATCCCAGGTCTCAGGTCGCACAACATCAATTAACATACCTATGAAGTTAGCAGATTCCCTCACAAAAGAGAGTGCGACAAAGGTCTTATTTTGATTCTATTTACAGTTAGAGTATTACAACTACTAACGCACTAAAACATTGCGGAAAATGCAGGCGATATGGGGCCCTATTTCGCTCTGCGCTTTGCTATTTTGTGTTGTAAATCCCACACCTCTGCTAGACTTTTATGTGTGAGGTGCACATGACACAAAAACGAATCGAATGGCCAGTGGCCCTATTTCTGATTTTGAATCCGCTGGGAACACTGATTCTGGCGCCAATTTACTTTTATTATTACGGTTTTCAATGGGACATCATGCTGTTCGCGTTGATCTTTGCTGCAGCAACAAACTTAAGCATCACAGCGGGCTATCATCGTCTGTTTTCGCACAAAAGTTATGATGCTCATCCCATCGCCAAAGCTTTGTTCCTTTTGATCGGGGCTTCGGGCTTTCAAGGATCTGCTTTGAAATGGTCTTCGGATCATCGCCGTCACCACACGCATATTGATGGTGACAAAGATCCTTACAATATCAATGAAGGCTTTTGGTATGCCCACATGGGTTGGTTGTTCTATAAGGACTCTGTCGACCAAAAAATCCAAGCTCCAGATTTACAGAAGGACTGGATGGTTCAGTTCCAACACGACTATTATGTTCCACTGGCGATTCTTACCGGTTTCGCGGTGCCGACTTTGATTGGTTGGATGATGGGTTCAGCTTTAGGTGGTTTTGTGATCGCTGGCGGTTTGCGTATCGCCCTGACTCAGCAAAGCACGTTCTTTGTGAATTCTTTGTGCCATACTTTGGGTAAACAAACTTACTCCAAAGAAATCTCTGCCCGCGACTCTTGGTTCGTAGCGATTTTGACTCACGGAGAAGGCTACCACAACTTCCATCATAAGTTCCAAATCGACTATCGTAATGGCATCAAGTGGTATCACTGGGATCCAACCAAATGGGTGATCCGTTCTTTAAACTTGCTGGGTCTGGCACATAAACTGCGCCAAATTCCCCAAGTAGAGATTTTAAAAGCGCGCTTACAAGCTGAAGCGGCGGAACTTGCAAAACGCGGCTTTGCTGAAGAGCAGTTGATCGTATTAAAAGAAAAAATCTTGGAAGCGCAAAACAAAATGAAAAAGCTGCGTGAAGATTACGAACAGTTCAAAATCGACGCGGTTAAAAAGCGCACCGATCTGAAAGTCGCTTACGACTTGAAATTGGTAGAACTGCGCCGCGACCTAGAAATCGCCCAACTGGAATTCCAAATGGGCATGAAGCAGTGGAAGCTCTGCTTACGATCTGTATAAATAAAAAGGGAGCTTTTAAAGCTCCCTTTTTTTATGTCTTTTTAAAGTCTATTTTCCTTTAAAAATTCAACTTCAAATTACTCACACGAGTTCGACTTCGCATGGAAGTAATAATGGAACTTCGAGTTCGGGCCTAAAGCGCAGTCAGCTTTACGGTACTCTTCATGCCATTGGATCATCTCTGCTGGGGATGGTAAGTAGCCCTTTGCCTGATAAAAGGCTTTTTCTTTAGCATAGATGTTTTCTTCCAAAGCACTTGCCACGTTTTCAAACTGCAACGTCGTTTTCAATGTGTTCATCGGCATGTACTTAGGCAACTTGTCGCCCATAAAGCCAAACTGACGGATGAACTTACCTAAGAACGTTTTCACAGAATGTGTCGGCGACCAATAGAACTCATAGTTCTTTTCGATGATCCATGAATACACGCTTTGCAAAACCGTGTCCTGCATACGCACTTGGCGCAACAGCGGATAAAAGCGGTACTCTGCCACTAACTCAAAGCGCGGGTCCACTTCAATATCATGGGGCGAAAACAGCGTCGAGTTCAGCAAACCCAGGCTGCGGGGATAGTTCGAATTTTTAAATTTCGAAATCGAGCTTCTAAATTTCGGGATAATATAGGTGTTGTTTGAAGCCATCTCATAAGCCCAAGACACTACTTCAGAGCAAAAGACGGCCGAGTGATCTTTATCTTCCATAGCAAAGTCGTAAGGAATCGCCGAGCCCTTGTCTAAGGCCGCCTTCGCTGTGTCATACATCTTTCTGCCAGCCAGTTGTCCCAAGGCTGCATCCTTCTGACGATACAACGCCACACGAGCGTCTTCCTGATCACGCCATTTTTCTAGCGGAGTCACGATCACCCCGTGCTGAATCAAAGCTTCGACCACATACTTTTTGCCAGCTTTGTCTTCGCCGACAATTGCCAGATGTGAAAAGTTGGCCTCTTCATCTGAGATACGCGCAATCATCGCCGACACATAAGACTTACCACGGATCAACATCACGTCGCCGGTCTTTAATTCAAAGTTGGCGTACTTTGGATTAGTCCACGTGTTTGGTTTTGATGTCGCCATGATCGGCGTCTTTTTAAATTCATAATTTTTGTTCGCAAACAGCCACTCTAAAAGATACTCTTCCGCAAAGCGCGAGTATTGAAAGCCCTCACGGATCTTTAACTGACAATCTGTAGACAACTCATTACGTGCTTCGAACTCCTTCAGCTTTTCCCCTAAAGTAAGACGAATTTGAAAGATGGTATCAATCGTGTCTTCACCATGAAGTTTAAGTTCTGCCACTTCTGCAGGAGTCTTTGGAATAAAATGATGTCCCGGCAAAGCGAAGAGATAATCTGTCACCTTATTAACGTAGGCCGCGCACGTCGAGGGATTAAAAACCTGCGGGTTGGTAAGTTCATTGAGGATAGTGCGACTGCCCGTCACCAGCTCCCTTGCATCCGCAGGACGACGGAAGGCTTCGCTTTTCGGTCCAGAACTTTGGCAACCCACGAACAACGAGGCCACTAAGGGCAAAACGATTAAGTTCCTTTTCATTGATGACATCTCCTTATTATTCGAAGTCTCTTCGGACTTTTAAACTTGGTTTTGTAGCTGTCTTTTAGGCCAGGCCCTAAGCACGAATGACTAAAATGTTAACAGCGCAGTGACAGAATTCCGTTTCGTCTCATTATGAAACAAGTCTGATCGTGCCAGCTTTTTGTAACCTATTAATACTCTTATCTTTTTCTGAGACAGCAGTTTGAACGGTCTTTGCATTACATGGGAGTATGACTATTAATAAAGTACCAAAACTTTTACTATCAAGCGTGCTGAGCACTTTCCTACTCGTAGGATTTACCGGCAAAGAGAAATACGTAGAACTGACGAGCTTCTTAAACGGCCGCTCGGGTGCGAATTTTTCAGTGAATGACAATATTATCGGTGGCCTTAGTAAAGGCACCCGAGGCGAAATCGTAAGTCGCAAACAGTTTCTTTCTGGAAACTGGGGTTACGAAATTAAAGTCTTAGAAGGGCCCCTAAAAGGTAAAGGCACTTACTGGGTTTACCATAATATTAAGAATTCTGATTTGAAACTTTATGAGACAAAACCAACGAGCGAAAATCCAACGCCAAAAGAAACAACAGCGACAGCGACGGCTCGTGCAGTAGAAACTGTGCGTGATACGGCGGCGATTCCTTCTAAGAGCGATAAAGCAGATGCAAAAAAGGCAGTTCCAGCAACAAAGACTGCAGAAGAGAAAAGATCAGATATCATCAGACCTAATGATTCGCAATCCGTAGTCGATGCTATTAATAAGGCAAATCAAAGCGTCGGTACGATCGGCACGGTTTGCACAACTTGTCTAACACCCAAAGCAGCTAATGAAGCTTTGTTATCACCACCAAAACAACGTGGTATGTCGCAAGCGTGTTCTTCATTTATGAATTCACAAGGTGACATCGGTCAGGACGGCCAAACAGTTTTTAATATTATGGCTTCTGAACAATACGTAAAGCAGTTCACAGCAAGCAACGCTCTGGGCAGCTTCTGCCCTAAGTTTAACACACTCACTGACACTCAAAAGTTGCAAGCTTGGACATGGTTCTGGACGTCATTAGCTATGGAAGAATCTAGCTGTAATCCAGACAAAGCTCACGGCACAACTTTCAGAGACAAAGCCGGCAATATCCGCGTCTTAAACCCGCGCGAAGGCTATGGTTTATGGGCGATGGAAAGAGATCGTAATGTGCGCGCATGGCGCGGTGACGCTTGTAAAAATATTTCAACTGTTTACGGACAAGCGATGTGTTCAATTGATATTATGTCTAAGACACAGTTACAAAAAGGCCGTACGGCAAAAGTTAAATCAGGTGGTTACTGGGGACCAGTACACCGCAGCGAAACACAATTAATGCCCCATATGAAAAGGATGCGCCAATGCTTCTAAAAATTAAAACTCTTATGACACTGGCTTTAGTTTCATTTTCATTGTCTGCTCAGGCAGCTTCGCTCACAAGCCTTGAAGCTGGTCGCTATACTTTCGTAAGTGGTGAAAAGCATGTCTGCCGAGACTTCAGCGTAAGTGAAAGCACAAAATCTGCAAAACGTATCATGATCGGTGGCTTTTATGGATTTGAGATTATGAACTCAAACCACACTATTGAATCTGATTTGGATGCAACATGTGAGTTCCGCGAACAAAATCGCATCGGTACAAACGAAGAAGGCGACACGGTTCTTTCGCGTACGAACGAAGAATACTGCAAAGGCAACTTGCGCTCAAAAACAGTTTCTGAAGCAACGATCCGCGCTGGTGAAATCTCTGTACGTCACCAAGTGGGCGGCGCAGACTACACTTGCGTTTGGAAAAAATAAGACTTAAAAAACCACCAAAAACACCAGCCCTTGAAGGAAACTTTAAGGGCTTTTTTATTTCCCCCCAGTCAGAATATTTATAAAGAAAAGCCTTTCATGAGCTGGGCAGCAATAGGATTGTCGATTTTGCGATCTGCCGACATCAGCCAGATTTCTTCGTGAACTCCGTCAAGCGTTCCCAATACGACCAACTTTTTTTCTTTGATTAGGTCTGAGGCCGCAACTTCCGCGATAGGAATTAAACCCACACCTTCTTGCCCCAAAAGTTTTTGCAAACTGGTATCTTGGGTTTCCGCGATACGATCCACACGAATGTTGTTCACCAGAAAATAATGATCAAGATCGCGACGCAATTTACTGTGTGCCGTCGGGAAAACGAAGGGCTCCCCTTCAAGGGAACGCGGAAAACCTTTGCGCAAGTGTTTGTATTTTGGCGACGCACACACAACAACATCCAGCTTAGCGATAGAGCGCGCATGCACTTTTTTTAAATCCACGTTCGCTGGGTAATTTGAAAGAAGCAGGTCAATGTGATGAGTGCCGAGTTCTCTGAGTAAATCGCCGCCAGCGCCTTCAAGAACTGAAACGCTGCAATTGCCGTATTTATAAGCCTGCAGAATCACCGTCATCAAGATATGCTTCGGCACGCTGTCCAAGGCGCCGATCTGCACATGCACACGGTTGTTGGCCAAGCGATCTTGAAGCACTTCAACCATTTCTGAACCCAATTGAAAAACTTGGTCCGCGTACTGGAAAGCCACTTTGCCGGCCTCGGTCAAATGCAGCCTTTGTTTACGACGCTCGAACAGACTTTTACCTAAAGAGTCCTCGAGCTGTTTTAACTGAATGCTTAATGTCGGTTGCCCCAGATTTAACTTTTCAGCGGCCTTGGCAATGCTACCCTCTTTAGCAATGGTGTAAAAGTAATGCAGGTGATGATAATTGAGCCACTGCATCTGATCGGGAACTTTGACGGGCATTGAGACCTCATTGCTTTTATAAATGAACTTATTAAAGATTATCGATTTTTTTAAAATATAAAAAGGGTTTATTGTGGACCTTGGAGGTTTTTCACGTGTCACAAGATTTATTGTTCCCCTTTGCCGAATATTGGTGGTTTTACGCAGGCTTTTTAGTCTTTGTTATGGCGATGTTAGCCCTGGATTTGGGTGTTTTTCATAAAAACTCCCACGCCGTGGGTTTTAAAGAGGCTACGGTGTGGTCGATTGTCTGGGTGTCCCTGGCAATGCTGTTTAACGGCGGCCTGTACTTTTACACCCTTTATAAGTTTGGCGACGCCAATATTGCCAACGACATCTCGCTGCAATTCTTAACGGGCTACGTGATTGAAAAATCATTGTCCGTCGATAATATTTTTGTCTTCGTCGTGGTGTTTGGATTCTTCGCGATTCCTGCAAAATACCAGCATCGCGTGCTGTTCTACGGCATCTTAGGTGCGTTGATTTTCCGCGCGATCTTTATCGCCCTGGGTTCAATACTGATGCAATACCAGGCCGTGGTTATGGTCTTTGGTGCCTTCTTAATCCTTACGGGTGTAAAGATGGTTTTCCAATCCGACAAACCGATTGATCCATCACAAAACTGGGTCATTCGCTTTATGAAAAAGCACATTCGCGTGTCTGACAAAATGCATGACGACCACTTTTTCGTAAAAGAAAATGGTCTGACTTATGCAACACCTCTGTTTGTTGCTTTGATCTTCCTAGAGATGACCGACGTTATCTTTGCGGTGGATTCAGTGCCTGCGATCTTTGCGATCACGAAAGAACCGTTGATCGTGTTCACTTCGAACATCTTTGCAATCTTGGGGCTACGTTCGCTGTACTTCTTGTTAGCGGGTGTCGTCGACAAGTTCCACTTGCTGAAATATGGTTTGGCAGCAGTTCTGGTCTTCGTTGGACTTAAGATGGTATGGCTTAATAAGCTCTTTGATGGTCACTTCCCGATTGGCGCTTCGTTAGGTATTATCGCTTTCTTTATCGGCGGTTCCATCGCACTTTCCTTGGCGATTCCGAAAAAAGCAAGCTAGGCCACAGAGTCTTTAGAAAAGTGAATTGAGAAAAAAACAAAACCCACATCCTAAAAAGATGTGGGTTTTTTTATCGTACTTCTTAAATTGCGGTTTCTAGCAAAATCAAAATGATCCC
>CAMLMF010000066.1 GCA_946480995.1 uncultured Bdellovibrio sp.
TAAAACTGACGAAACTTTAGCCACTCTGGAATTTTTTTCTCGAGGTCAAAAACTGGCCTCACTTTGAGGTCAAAGTAATGGCCTGCGCGGCTTAGCTGTGGCAACTTGCGTTTCATGAACACACAAGCAACTAATGACCTAGATTATATTCGAGTCGCTCTTCAGAAAGAGTTCCTTGAACGCTGTAGAAAGAATCCCGCCTACTCGCTAAGAGCTTTTGCTAAGTACTTAGAAATCGATCAGTCGTTTCTTTCGAAGCTTTTAAAAGGTCAAAGATCGGTAACGCCAGATCTTGCACAAAGCGTGGGCCCGAAGTTGGGTTTAAAGCCGACACAAATCATGTCGCTATTTAAAACGGGCGCAGCTTCTTTGCTGGGCTTTCTTTCTTTATCAGACGACGAATTTGAAATGCTTTCTGAGTGGCATCACTTTGCCATCTTAGAGCTTATTAAGACAGACGACTTCGAGTCTGAGCCAGCAAAGATCTCGACTCGTTTAGGAATTCATGTCGAAGAAGTTAAGAGTGCTTTAGAAAGACTGCAAAGACTGAACTTTATCCGCATCTCTGACAAAGGGATTAAACTTTTGTCGGCGAATAATACTTGGACGAACACCAAACAAACGTCGGTGGCTCGCAAGAGCTTACAAAAGAAGATTCTAGAGAAAAGCATCGACGCCCTTGAACACGTTCCGTTTGAACTGCGCGAGCATAGCTCATTAACGGTCGCAATCAACATTAATAAAATGCCCGCCTTTAAAGAAAAAATGAAAGAAATAAGAAAAGAGCTCGCAGACTTCTTACAAGCCGATGGCGAAGAAAACCTAGGCGAGGTTTATCAACTCAGCCTGAGCCTTTTCCCTTTAACCCAAATTAAAAATAAACAATAAGAAGGACCCACAATGAAAAAACTTTTACTTGGAATTCTCGCAACACTGACGACCTCGACGTCCCTTGCTAACTCAGAGCTCGCAAAAGATCAGTTGCCAGCACTTAAAGCTATTTCAGCACAACAGAAAAAACTTGCGCCCGCATTTCCAGATAAATTTAACACCGTAAATCTAGACAAAACGCTCACAAAAAAGTCGCTTAAGATTACAACTGGCGGCCAGGACGGAAATGGCGGCGATGCCGTTGTTAATGGGGAAACGGTATCTCTGTTAGATTTAGTGGAGCCCGGCTACAAGGTCTTGTCTTTAACACCCTATTGGAGCGTTATCAGTGAAAAGATACGCTTCTTTGTCTTCCAAACAGGTGTCCCGGCTTCCTCGCGTCAGTTTACTTGGCTTCTAACTTCACAAGACCTAGAAGACATTCAAGATGAAGGCATCATCCGCTATCAAGGCCCGGGAGAACTAAAACAAATCGCTATTCAAAAAGACGACGTAGTCGTAATCAACGAACCGCTTTTCTTAGAACTGACAAAACAAGGCAAAGGGGCCGCTCTTATCGTGCATGAGATCCTCATTTCGGCATTGCTCGATGCAGGTTACGATTTAACCTCGCCTACAGGCACTGCTCCGATTCGCGAAATGGTCAATTTACTTTTCACAGACAACTTTCATGCGGCGGCGCCCGGTTTTTACAAAAGAATACTTAAGAAATTACCTTTAGCCGAAATTTCCGCAACTGCTCAAGGTTTTAACGTAGCGGTACCTACAACTTCGTTCAGCTTCTTATTTCCGGTTACTTACAAGATAGTGGAGCCTCGTGTTCTTATTGGAAATGAGTACTTCAAAATTACTAACAGCAGCCTTAAATTCGCCGTGTGTGCGCATATTGGATTCACTATGAACATCTATACGAATGAGTCTGTTATCACGAAACCAAGCGCAATGAATGAACTCGGAGTGCAAATTACATCTGAAGTAAAAGACGATATTGAAAAAGTTTGGCTGAAAGAAAAAGCCCCCTATATCAAAGAAATCATCTGCAATTATTAACAAAGGAATAGATATGAAAAAATCATTTATATTAGCACTGCCTCTAGTACTTACGACGATAACTGCCAACGCAAAAGACTTAGTTAACTTCACCGCTGCGCCAAGCAACTATCTTTCGGTGCAGCTATCAACAATCGGAACCTGCAACACAAGCTTCTTAAGTGAAGTAGAAACACAAGAAGACAATATCGTAGTAAAAGTGAACTCTGTAGAAATGGGAAGAGCCGCTTGCCCACAACAAGCCGTAACAAAAAACATCCAGATCCCCTACAACTTTCACAACAGCAGAATGAACGACAAAAAAGTCATCATCAAAACCGAAAACGAAACCATAAAACTAATCAGCATAGACCTTCTATAAAAATTCAACTAAACATCAAAGGTTCCTACGCCCGAGCCTTTGAAGTTTAGACTTTCGCATCGCATCCGAAAAAGGTACGGCGTACCTCCCAAGAAATCCCCAAAAACACACAATTCACCAATCAGGATTTTTTGATTCCATCGAAGGCAAGATTTGGGAGTGGGAGCTGCAAAGGGATGCAGGCCGTAGCGTCGGCCTTTGCGGGCGCAGGATGCGCGAACCGACGGCAAAGCCGGCGGCCGCAATTGAGCATGGATGCGTGCCGACCGAAGCGCCTGGAGCCCTTTGCAGCTCCCACTCCCAAATCCCTCGCACTCGCAAGGAATAAAAAAAGGCCCGATCGTGAAGACCGGGCCTTTGAAGTTTTAAATTTTGCGCCGCACCCCAAAAAAGTACGGCGCATGTCTTAAAGAACTTTGTGAGCGTGATATTGCTCTTCATTGAAGTCATCAACCAAGATCGCGTCGTAACGAACGGCATCGGCTTCTTGAAGAAGTTTGAATTCTTCTTCGCTGATGATGTTTTTGCTACGAGCATCGTCCAACAACAAGTTCGTTTTCTTTTTCGGAAGAACGCCTTCGCGGATGCCTTTTTTGATTTTCTTTTCAGCCGCTTCGGCTTTTAAAGTCACAGTGAATGCGTATTCCAAACGAGCCAGCTGTTGTTCGCGATTCTTAGGCATGTAAATACCTTGAGTCAAACGATCACGGATGCCGCCTTCTTTCATCATGGAAGAAGCAATAGCGTGTGACCAACCATCAGAAGCTTGAGAGCCTACAGAGTTGATACGTGACCACGCACCCAACCAACCTTTAAAGAACCAACGCGCACCTGGGATCTTTAAGTTATCAAAGATACCGTCGAAACCTTTTTGGATTTCAGCCATGCAGTTTTTCAAAGAATAATGTGCAAATGCCAAGTCTTCCTCTTTACGACCTTCCGCTTCGAAACGACGAAGGATGGCTGTCGCCATGTACATATTTGCCAAGATATCAGCAAAACGACCTGTGATTTTTTCGCGCATTTTCAAAGATCCACCCAAAACACCCATCGCTACGTCTGAAAGAAGAGCGAACGTTGCAGATGTCCAAGACAAACGACGGAAGTACACTTTCATTTGCGGATGGCAATCTGGAGTCGATGCTAAGTAACCACGAGAACAAGAAAGCAAGATCGAACGGCATGTGTTGCGTACGATATGACCAATGTGACCAGAGAACGCTCTGTCGAACGCCTTCAAATCATTAGCTTCGTAGGCTTTAACTTCAGCGTAAGCAAATGGATGCGAACGAAGAGCCCCTTGACCGAACACGATCAAAGTTCTTGTCATGATGTTTGCGCCCTCAACCGTGATACCGATTGGAGTTGCGATGTAAATCTCTGCTAACAAGTTACGAGGTCCCATAGAGATCCCCGCTCCACCCATGATGTCCATGGCGTCATTGATACCTTTACGACCCATTTCAGTCGCATAGTATTTTTGCATCGCTGTGATAACACCTGGTTTGATACCTTTATCCAAAGCACCTAAGCAATAGATACGCATAGCTTCAAGTGTGTAAGTCGAAGCACCCAAACGAGCCATTGGCTCTTCCACACCTTCAAATTTACCGATAGATACACCGAACTGACGACGAACAACCGCGTGTGCTGATACGACGCGAGTTGCAAGCTTCGCTCCGCCCGTTGCTTGTGCTGGCAATGAAATACCGCGACCTGCCGCCAAACATTCCATCAACATCATCCAACCGCGACCAGCTCCTGCGATACCACCGACGATCGCTTCTTCAGCGTCAACAACAACATCTTTACCTTGAGTTGGACAGTTATAGAACGGAGTTCCCAGTGGATCATGACGACGACCCAAAACAACACCTGGAGTTTTAGAAGGAATCAACGCACACGTGATACCAAGGTCTTCACCTTTACCCAAAAGATTTTCTGGGTCACGCAAACGGAACGCCAAACCAATCACTGAAGAAATAGCCGCAAGAGTGATCCAACGTTTATTCCAGTTAAGTTTGATTTTGATTTTACCATCAGCGTCTTTGAACAACACGCCTGTTGAAGTGATCGCACCGGCATCAGAACCTGCATTCGGCTCTGTCAAACCGAAGCACGGAATTTCCGTACCGTCGGCAAGGCGAGGCAACCAAAGATTTTTTTGCTTATCAGTTCCGTAGTGCGCTAAAAGTTCCGCAGGTCCTAAAGAGTTTGGAACCATCACTTGGATCGCCACTGCCAAAGAGCGCGAAGAAAGTTTCATGATCACTTCCGAGTGACAAAGAGCTGAAAAGCCCAAACCACCGTATTCTTTAGGCACGATCATACCTAAGAATTTTTCTTTACGGATATAATTCCAGATATTTTCAGGAATTTCTTTTGTCTTATAGATATTCCAGTGATCGATCATTTCACAAAGAGTATTAACCGGCCCATCCATGAAGGCTTTTTCTTCCGCCGTTAAACTTGGATAGGATTCTTTCATCATCATGCCAAAGTCAGGCTTGCCAGAGAAAAGATCTTTTTCAATCCACACCACACCAGCGTCCAAAGCCGCTTTTTCTGTGTCAGAAATTTTTGGCAAGAATTCGAACTTCTTAAAGATGCCAAAAACACCCGAAGTGAAAAGAGCCGCACGAAGTGGCGCGATATTGAAGATCACTGCCAAAACAGCGAACACAATCCACAACCAAGTAGGTGCTGCAAAACCGAACATGATCGCAGCTAGTGCGATCGTCCACACGATCAACGGGCTGCTAAAGAACCCGACAAAGAGCAAAAGTACGACGGAGCCAATGGCCCAAGCCCACGTACAGTCCCCTAAAAAATACCCGTATAAAGAGCTGAATAAATCCACGATGAATCTCCTTTTATGTATACCCCATTAATTAGACTCTTTAATGTGAGCATGCGCAAGGGATTCAGATTTCATATCTATATGTAGGACGAGTGACAGAAAATGTGAGGCGAAATCCACTTCGGGTTTCTTGGGGACAGAATCAAAAAGAGCCACCAACCCGGTGGAGATTCAAGCAAGATTCTTAAAAAACAAAAGCCCTCTTTCGAGGGCTTTTTTGAAACTGAACTAGTTAATGTCCCCTAAGGGCTTAATTATTTAGTTTCAGCAGGTGCTGCAGGAGCTGCTTCAGTTGGAGCTGGAGCTGTTTCAGCAGGAGTGCCTTCTGCAGGTACTGCTTCAGCAGCAGGTGCAGTTTCAGTTGGAGCTGCTTGCTCAGCAGGTTGGTTTTTAGAGCAAGTGAAACCAGTTGTGAATGATAGTGCAAGCAAAGCCGCGATAACGATAGCTTTCATTGTTGTGTTCCCTTCGTATAATAATTTGCATCGCACGTGTCCACGTGTGTCCGCAATTTGTTTTTAAACTCGACTAAGGACCAAGTTACACAAAATTGCGGCCTCTTGACAAACGAAATCTTAAAATTATTTTTGGCAGCTTGAACACCAAAACGTGTTCCGCCCGCCCAAAACTTTCGCGCGAATCTTCTTTTTGCAAACCACACACTCTTCATCTTCGCGGCCATAGACGCGAAAAGTATTCTGAAAATAGCCGCTTTCACCACTGGCTTGGGCAAAGTCACTAATTGAAGACCCGCCCTGTTCAATGGAGCGAGTTAAAATTTTTTTAATCTCGCCAACTAACACGTCGGCCCGATCTTTCGACAGACTCTTGGCTGTCAGCGTGGGTTTGATACCTGCCGCAAATAGCGCCTCGCTGGCGTAAATGTTGCCAACACCCACAACCACCTTTTGATCCATCAGTGCAATCTTTAAAGCGACCTCTTTGCCACGCAAACTTTCCCACAAACTTTGTCCGGTAAAACCCTCTAACAAAGGCTCCGGCCCCAAGTCTTTAAGCTTCGGATGTATTAATGGGTCTTTAACAAAATCGAAGTAACCAAAGCGCCGCGGATCGCGATACGCCAATCTTAAACCACCTGAAAAATGCAAATAAATATGATCATGCAACCGCTCATCACCAGCCACGGCCACTCGCCACGTTCCGGTCATGCCCAAATGGGAAAGCATGCCTCCGCGCGCTGTCCATAACAGTAAATACTTTGCGCGCCTTTCCACTGATGTCAGCTTTTCACCCACCAGCGTGCGTATTTTTTTAGCAGGAATGGGTTCGCGCAAATCCGGGCGCATAAGCTCTACTTTTTCCAGAACTGGCTGTTCTTTTAAAATTTCTTGAAGGCCTTTGCGAACGACTTCGACTTCGGGAAGTTCCGGCATGACACACCTATATATTTAAAAATGAGGCAATAAGAGTTCCGCCTGTTTTATGATCTGAGTGCACTCAAGGTCAATGAACTCTAGCTGTCGATCTAAGTCTTCTAACTCTACAACCAGGCCATCTAAATTAATATCGAGATTTTGAAAGTAAGCCTCATCAAACTGCTCGTTATAGATTTCTTTAAATGCACCCATCTTATTCTCCTTCAGACAAAAACATGTCCCGCTCGGGTTTGTAATTCCGAGATTTAAAGAATAATTTTACCCCGTCAACTAATATGTAAATAATGTGTAAATTACGACGACGGTCGTCACGAACAGTCACGCACCTTACCACTTGCCTTTTGTGTCGACTTTACCGACCATGCCTAGATGACAAACACACCCAGCGCAACCACGACAGTCCCTCCAAAAGAAAATGGCTTTCTAAATATTATTTTTAATATCTTACTGCCCGTTTTGATTCTTAATAAATTAAGTAAATTTATCGGCCCCGTCGCAGCTTTGGTATTGGCGTTGGCTTTTCCATTGGGATACGGCGCTTATGACCTTATTAAAAGAAAGAAAATGAATGCTTTTTCTATTCTTGGTTTGCTCAATGTTCTTTTAACAGGCGGCTTGGCTGTTTTGGGTTTGAGCGGATTTTGGTTCGCCGTCAAAGAGGCCGCTTTCCCTGCGTTGGTAGGATGTTTTGTTTTAGGTTCAGCGTTTACAAAAAAGCCTTTTATCGAAACTCTGTTTTTAAATCCATCGGTGATGAAAGTAGATGTGTTGGAACAAAAACTTGCGGAAAACGGCAAGCAGTCTGAATTCCACGATCACATGCGCAAGGCCACTTATTGGTTGTCGTTATCTTTTGTCTTTAGCGCCATTTGCAATTTCATTTTAGCACGTCGGATTTTTATCAATATTGATCCAACCTTAACTTCGGACGCGCAATCTTTGATCTTAAACGAACAGATTGCGGACATGACGACCTGGTCGATGGCCATCATTATGGTTCCATCGATCCTGTTTTTGCTGGGAATCTTCTGGTATCTCATGCGCGGCATCAAAGAATTTTCGGGTCTTTCTATCGACCAATTGATGCAAGAATCTTAGGCAAAATTCCTAAAATCCTCCGCCGTCTCCTCCAAATGGTGGTGGCGGCGGCGCCATAAAGTCCCCACTGTCATCGCCAAATGGCGGCGGCGGAGGTGGTGGTGGCGGTGGAACATCACCAAAGTCATCAGAGATATTAGGCGCGGGAATAAATCCTCCGTCATTAAAGTCATCAAAGGACGGCGGAGGTGGGAATGAAGAACCTCCCCCAAATCCGGAAGAGCCTCCACCAAACGACGAACCACCTGAAGAACTTCCTCCAGAACTTGCACTGCTCGGAGCCCCTTTAATAGGTGATTTGCCGGTGTAATAAGCGCGCTTGCGATAGTCATAACGAGGACGCGTTAAATCTAATCCCAACTCTTGTTCTTCCGAGGGTAATTGCAGCGCCTGACGGTCCAAATTATCTTTTTTACGACGAGACTGTGCGTATTCTTTCTTCGCTTCTTCGTAAGTTTCCGCATAGCGTTTCTTGGCCGCTTCGTCAGCCTTTGCTTCGGGGCCGTCCTCACTCATCAGATCTTGTTTTTTTGTTGTCTTATACTGTTCAAGATCGCGGCGTTTCTTGTTTTCCCACTGCTCTTCGTACTCGAAGTAAGCCCGCTCGCCTTGCATTCTTGCCGCATCAAAACGATCGTTTTTGTTATGATGCTCAGCAAAACCAGAAAGACGTTCTTTCTCGGAAACTTGCGCTGATGCCAAAGAGGCCCCAAGAAGAGCGATGGTAAGAAAATGTAAGTTTCTAAAAAGAAGCATTTTGACCCCGGTTCCACTGCAAGCCTTTTTAGTCTAACAACACTCGCGCTTTTTTTTGAGCAAACAAAAAAGATGCTCGACCTTTGGCTAACACTTTAATAACGTAGGCCCCCTAGCATACAGCGACATTTTGTTACGGCGTGCTAGCGAGGGAGAAAACACATGGACGCTTTACAAAGCATCGGGATATTTGCAGCACAGACTTTTTTAATTCTCTTCGCTATTTTGGCGGTGATCATCACGATCGCTATGCTGGCTTCGAAGGCTGGCGACAAAAGTGAAATTCAAGTCGAGCTTTTGCATAAGAAATACAAGAGCTTCAAGAATCTTCTTAAATCACAAACTTCAACAAAATCTGAACGCAAAGAACATAAGAAAGCTTTAAAAGAAGAGCGCAAAAGCCAAGACAAAGAGTCACGCACTTCCGAGAAAAAAATCTTCGTGGTTGATTTCGAAGGCGACATCAAAGCCTCTGCAGTTCAGAACCTACGCGAAGAAATTACGGCGATCCTGACTTCTGCAACCCCGCAAGATGAGGTCGTCGCGCGCGTTGAAAGCCCGGGCGGCATGGTGCATGGCTATGGCCTAGCGGCTTCGCAACTTTTACGTATCCGCGAAAAAGGCATTCCTTTAACTGTGTGCGTGGATAAAGTGGCCGCCAGCGGTGGTTACTTGATGTCTTGCACTGCGAACAAAATCCTGTGTGCCCCGTTTGCAATCGTCGGCTCTATCGGCGTTGTCGCGCAAGTTCCCAATGTGCACCGTGTTCTTAAAAAATTCGACGTTGATTACAAAGAATACACAGCCGGCGAATACAAACGCACGGTCAGTCTTTTGGGCGAGATCACCCCTAAGGGCGAAGAAAAATTTAAAGAACAACTTGAAGACACACATGTCTTATTTAAAAGCTTCGTCAGCCGCTTCCGCCCGCATATGAGTATCGCGGAAGTAGCGACCGGCGAGTACT